>JABDNZ010000140.1 GCA_013043565.1 Gemmatimonadota bacterium
CCCTTAAGGCGGAAATAGGTCTTCATGAGGAGGCCGAAAGCCTTCTTACCCACAACATTCGGGTCTCCCTTTGCACGCACCTGAAGGACCTGTTGCGGCCCCATCTCGAGAATCTGGGGAGTCCTGAGGTGAGCCACGGCCTCCAACGACGGACCTTTCGGCATTCCCATCCAAACCACCACCCCCACCAGGACGACGGCAATCACGACGACGACAATCAGCACGATCTTCACAGGTCAGCCCTCCTCTGGAATCCGGGTTCGAGCCAGATAGAGACCACGCCCGGTCAGGCCCTCGGGGTCGAACTCCACATCATCGAACCCCCCCGCACAAAAAGCCTCCATCATCTCATCTTTGGTAAACAAGCCCAACTCATGAACTTCCCTCAAATGCTGGATGCCGGATGGCTCTCCAACCAGGTACTGAAACTCCATCCAGGATATCCGATCCCGGACCTCCGACCGACTCACCCGGGCGATCTTGAAATGCTCTCCATCCACCGAATGGACGTGAGCATTCCCGCCCAGGAAGGCATCCGGGGTAAACCACGGTTCTACGATGGCCACCCCACCCTCTGCTACATGTTTTCGCATTGTCCGTGCAGTCAGGGTTAGACGATCGAGGGTTCGGACATAACCAATGGACGAGAAAAGACAGAGGATGGCGTCATAGCGGGTGTCCAGATTGAAACTCGCCATATCCCCGCGATAGAAACGTCCCTTCGGACACCGGCCCCGGGCGATCTCGAGAAACCCTGACTCGATGTCGATCCCGTCCACCTCGAATCCGTGGATCTCGGTCAGGGCGGCTGCGTGTCGGCCTGTTCCACAACCCACGTCCAATAGCCGCCGGGCCGATGGGCACTTGTTCCTCAACAGCAGGGTTACCTGCTCCGCCTCCGCCTCGAAGTCCTTGAACTCAGAATAGATGAAGTCGTATAGCTCGGTGGATTCGGAAAACATGGATGGCCTCCGGATCAACTCCGACGGTGTGTGGGTGGGGCCCCTACCCCCCCGCCCTTCGACTCATCCGGACCGGGCGGATCTCCGGATTGGTCCTCCTGCCTTTTCTCTTCGATCCTCTCCTCGAGGACCTGGCGCTGACCCGGATCGATGACCGATGTCCACTCCAACAGGTGGTAGGTGGACGCGCCTCGACCGGGTTTGGTCCGACGGTAATAGATCCACCCCTGGGATTCCATCAGGAGAAGGATCCGGTCCAGGATAAACACCCCTACCGCCAGCCCGCCTACCCAAAAAGCAATCTCGACCGGGCTCACCTGACCTCCGTGAGCCTGTCCAGTTCTCGTAACATCGTGGGAATGGGGAAGGTGGACTCCTTCCCTGGGTTCAGAGCCAGCCAGCCCCGAACCGCCGTGAGGGCTGAACCTGGATCCAGTTGAAAAGCCGCTTCGGTCGGGAGCACCTTTAGCAGTTGGAAGAATTCCTCCACCGAGAGCCAGTTCTCCGGTTCTTCGCGGGCCCATCTCCAGAAGGGTATGAACTCACCCGCAGGGTAGGGTTGATGCCATCCAAGGACATCAAATACAGGAGGGCCGCTCCAGGGGACACGATTCCGTGTTTTGGAGAGGAGAAAGACGACCGTGTCTCCCGGTTGGACCCAGATAGGCTCATCCCACCCCTCCTCGGCACATCCGCACCCGACGGTCCAAGGGACAGCGACAAAGTTGCCTTCGGGATCCGCAACCGATGTTCCCTTTTCGGCAAATAGAAGGCGAAACACCTGCCCTTCCGTATCGTCCGTTGCGTAGGGAGGAAGGAAGCGGTAAGCGCCGAGAAGGTCATGGGGGTCAGTCGGCACCGGAACCCACTGGGGGGTCGCGACGGCCACCACCGCGGCGGCCCCAGCCGGTCGATAAAGAGGCAGCCCGGCACCGGCTGGTTCGAAGCCGGCAGCAGCCTGGCCCTGGGCGGATGCGGGAATCACCAGAAGTGCGGTTAAGAGGGCCAAGGTGGCTTTCACTCGCAGCTCCACTTAGACCTCCTCCCATCTGGAATCGAGGGCTTGGATTTCCACTTCGATCGCTTCTACCTCCCTCTTCAGTCGCTTGACCTCCTGGCCCGCCATAAGGTGCAATCCCAGACTGAAGACCGGCACCTGTAGAGCCAAAGCAGCGTAGCCCAACCAGTCTTTGTCCAGGGTCAGCCCCACTACTAATGAAACGATCCCCGCAGCCAACAGTCCCAGGCCCAGTCTTGCTCTACTTTTATGCCGTCTGGCCTCGACTTCGTAAGCATCGTTGATCTCGGCCTGTTTGAACAGGAGGTCGGTCCTGGTCTTCCACACCACCTTCGATGGGTCTCTCAGGTCGGCCATCCGCCATCTCCCGGAGTCAGCCGGTCTCGTGCCGTCCCTCCTGGTCCACCTACTCCCAGGAGACACGGAGTCCTCCCCAAGGTTTCCTCTGGACCGGGAGGCGGCAAGGAACCAAAGCCGTACCTTGCAGACAGAGGTCCCCCTCCTCACGTTGATCCGACGCTCCGATCGGTCCCTGCCTAAAGGCATTAGCACCCGAGGCTCACTATGCGGAAGTTCCTGTTCCCCCTGGCCTTTTTCGCCGCCCTTGCCGCCGAGGCTCCTCAAGCGGCGAAAGCACAAGAACCCTACTCACCCGAAGAGGTGACTGCCGAGGACTACGCTCGGGCTCAGGGGTTCTTGGGGTCCGCCATGAACCCGCTGGTTTTCGGCACCGGAGTCCGCCCGAGTTGGCTCGACGACGGGAGGTTCTGGTACCGGATCGCCACCCCGGACGGACATGAGTTCATGATTGTGGACCCGGTTGGCCGGACGCGTGAAAGGGCGTTCGACCACGCCCGTTTGGCCGGCGCGTTGTCGGAAGCGGCGGGAGAAAGCTTCCACCCCTTCGCCCTGCCCTTTTCCGCCTTCACCATGAGTCCGGACGGACGATCCATCACATTCGATTCGGGGGTCCGCACGTACGCCTGCGACATAAGCAGGTACGAGTGTTCCTACGAGCGCCGCCAGGTAGGAAGAGCGGCAGGCCCACTTCAGTCTCCCAGAGGCCGGGGAATGACCCCTGGGGTGGCCTCCCCTGACGGCATGAAGTCCGCATTCATTCGTGACCACAATCTATGGATGAGGGACACCGAGTCGGGAGAAGAGACCCAGCTCACCGCCGACGGCGTGGAGGACTTCGGGTACGCTACGAACAACGCCGGCTGGACGAAGAGTGACCGGCCCGTCCTTCTCTGGTCTCCGGACTCCAAAAAGATCGCCACGTTCCAGCATGACGGCAGGGGCGTGGGGATGATGTACCTGGTTACGACGAAGGTGGGCCATCCGGAGCTCGAGGCGTGGAAGTACCCCCTCCCCGAGGACTCGGTGATCTTCCGAATCCACCGAGTGGTCATCGACGTTGACAACCCCGATTCACCGAAGGTTGTTCGCCTGGAGATGCCTCCCGACCAGCACCGCTCCACCATCTGCGACCACATCTATTGCAACGGCGCTTTTTCCGACGTCGAGTGGGCTCCAGACGGATCTCAACTGGCTTTTGTCTCCTCATCCAGGGATCACAAAGAAGCCCAGCTCAGAGTCGCCGATCCAGAAACAGGGGTAGTGAGGGACGTGCTCTACGAGCGGGAGGAGACCTACTACGAGTCTGGGGAGGACATGGTGAACTGGCACTTCTTCCCTGAATACAACGAAGTCGTGTGGTTCTCCGAGAGGACCAATTGGGGCCATCTCTACCTGTACGACCTCCAGACCGGCGAGCTGAAGCACCCAATAACCTCTGGGGATGGTTGGAGAGTACTCCAGGTTCGTCATGTGGACCGTGAGAACCGAATGCTGTACTTCACGGGTTCCGGGAAGGAACCGGGGGATCCGTACTTCCAGTACCTGTATTCGGTGAACATGGACGGAGGAGATGTCCGGCTTCTCACTCCCGACAGCGCGAACCACGACATCACGTTCTCTCCGGATTTCGAGTATTTCGTAGACGCTTACTCCACACCTCTGGATCCTGGGGCAACGGTTCTGAGGGACATGAGAGGTCGGGAGGTCGTGCAGCTGCAGACGGGTGACATTTTGCAGTTGAGAGCTGCCGGGTGGCAGCCGCCTATTCCATTCTCGGTCAAGGCCAGGGACGGCGTTACCGACCTCTACGGCATCATGTTCAAACCGTCCCACCTGGACCCCGCCAAGAAGTACCCGGTGGTCAACTACCTCTACCCGGGTCCCCAATCCGGCAGCGTCGGGAGCCGGAGCTTCAGCGCTGCCCGCCGGGAGCACCAGGCCATGGCGGAGCTGGGGTTCGTGGTGGTGACGGTGGACGCCATGGGAACCCCGGGCCGATCGAAGTCGTTCCACGACATCTACTACGGGAACATGGGCGACAACGGCCTCCCCGATCAGATCGCCGCCATCGAGGAGCTGGCATCCAGGAACCCCTGGATGGACCTGGATCGCGTGGGCATCTGGGGGGGGTCGGGAGGGGGGTTCGCGTCCACCGCCGGGATCCTCAGATATCCGGACTTCTACAAAGTCGCCGTCAGCACCTCCGGAAACCACGACAACCGGAACTACGAAGACGACTGGGGTGAGAAATGGCAGGGGCTCCTGGAGACCTTTGCGGATGGGACGACCAACTACGACAACCAGGCGAACCAGCTGGTGGCCGGGAACCTGAAGGGAAAGCTTCTCCTGGCACACGGTTCCATGGACTCGAACGTGCCGCCTTATAACACCATGGTCGTGGTGGACGCTCTGATCGCCGCGAACAAGGACTTCGACCTCCTGCTCCTTCCCAACCGTGGCCATGGCCTGGGGGAACCGTACATGGTTCGGCGAAGATGGGATTACTTCGTTGAGCACCTCTTGGGGTCGGAACCGCCGAAGGAATACCCCATGGGAGGGAGGTAGGGCAGGACTCCTTTTCGACGAAAATGGGGGAGCGGCCCCGGCAGGCCTCAGTGCCAGAGTCCATCTCCAGCTTCAGACCTGGTCCCAGGCCCAGATGCCATAGGCTGTGTTCTTGTCCACCGCGTGACCGCAGGTCTTGAGGGTAAGGAGGATGCTGCCGCGGTGGTGGCTTTCATGGGCGACCAGGTAGGCCAGGGTGGTGGCGACGCCCTTCTTGAACCCCCTTCTCTTTTCTCGGCCCTGCATAAGGTCGTCGAGGAAGGTCTCTATTGCCTCGCCGGACACCACGAGGGCCTCCCTGACCCTGCTCCGGTCGGGGTGGTCTTTTGACCGAAAGACCGGGAGTCCAACGGCCAGATCCTTCGCCCGCTTCTCCAGGTGGTACACCCTTACGTCATGGATATGGGCGAATTGCCGGGCCACGTCCCGACCGCCCCGCTTGGAGAGAGTCGTCCGCATTCCCTCGTCGCTGATCTGGTCGAACAGCAGGAGATTGATCCGGTTGTTGGTCCTCCAGGCCTCCAGCACGTCATCCATCTGGACCCCCATCGTTGGCCAACGCGTCGATTTCCGCGATTCGCTCGGAGGCCTCCGGAAATCCGACGAGGAAAGCACCCATGGGCTTGAGAAGTAGGAAGAGCATCCTGGCCTTCGCGAGAGAGTCGAGGGCCCTGTCGGCCTCTCCGATCGCCCGAGCATGAAGACCGTCCAGGTAGAGGGTCTCAGCTAGAAGCCAACATCCACCGGGTTCGATCTCGCCGGTCGGGGCGATAAGGAGGCGAATCGTGTCGGGCGTAGCGGCTCGAGCCAGGTCCAGGGCCAACCCACCTTGCTGGGAGACTTCTTGAAGGCGGGTCTCAACTTCCCCCTCAGCTGCACCCCCACCCAGGATCTTCTTTCGAATGGCCACGAGGGCCGCACCCAGCATCTCGATTTGTCTGAGGATATAGTCTTTTTGCGGCATGGCTACCCGGAAGACGGTTTCGTCCGAAAGAGTACCACCAGGATGTAGGAAAGCTGCAGGATCATACAGGCATAAAGGATCCCCCACTCACCCCCGGCCCTCCCAAGAGGTGTTTCTCTGGCGATCTCATCGACCATGACTTTCGCCGCCATCATAGCCGTCAATGCGCCGATGCCCAGGGCGACGATCCCTCCGCTTGCTCCGGGACCGAGGATCGTCTTTCCCCGGAATGAGACCCACCCCAGGGACAAAAAGTCGAAAAGTACGATCAGGACGAACCCCATGAGGATGATGGTCTGGATCAGGCCGAGCGTCCCTTCTGTAGCGTTCACGCCACCCCAGGCGATAGGCATGGCAACCAGATTGAAGAGAAGCCACAAACCGACTACGGCAGCGAAGGAGAATAATGCAGGGGAGACGGATCTCCCAATCTTCGTCGTCATGATGAGACGCCCTCCATCCCGTGGTTCATACTCCCCCCTCACCCACGGACCACCAACACCCAAAGGAGGGCAACGGCGAGGATGAATGCCACTGCCCACCCGTTCTTCAAATACGAAGCAGGCCCTCCATTCTGTTCCCGAAAAGGCGTAAGCCCCCGGGTAGCCTTCGCCTCCAAGACGAACTGCCG
>JABDNZ010000151.1 GCA_013043565.1 Gemmatimonadota bacterium
TCTCGGTTCCCCAGAGTCTAATACTCATGATGCCCCGCTTCGGCATGGACGTGACCTTGGCCTATCCGCCCGAATTCCGACTCATGCCTGAGATCGAAGACCAGGCGAGAAAGAACGCTGAGGCGGCCGGAGCCCGGTTCGAGGTTTCTCATCGGTTCGAGGATGCCTTCGAAGATGCGGACGTGGTCGTTCCGAAGTCCTGGGGACCGTTGATCCACACCCGGGATCACGACGAGGGGATCCGGCTGATCGAGGCGTATCCCGACTGGCGGTGTGACGTCGAAAGAATGGCCCTCGGCAAGGAAAGCATGATCTACATGCACCCCCTGCCGGCGGACCGTGGTCGGGAGGTCACGGACGAGGTCATCGACGGACCTCGATCGGTGGTCTATGACGAAGCGGAGAATCGGCTCCACGTCCAGAAGGCACTCATGGCACTGGTGATGTAGGTGCCGATTCCTCTCCGCACTCCTCCGGCGCTTGGCCTTTGATGGCGGACTTTCACTTTTGTTGCACCGAGTGCCACACCCAATACTCCGAGGACCGAAGCCTGCTGGTCTGCCCGGACTGTGCCCGCCACCAGATTCCGGGCCGGCCGACCCGAGGAGTGCTGGAAGCGACTCTGGATTTGGTGCCCGAAGTCTGGCCGCAGGAAAAGCCGGCCAACCCAGGGTTCCTTCGGGCCTTCCTCCCCATCCCTGAGGACGGTCCCCTGCCCCCCCTTTCCGTGGGGGCCACTCCCCTCCGACCGGCCCCGAGACTTCGCGAGGCCCTCGGAACGCCTCGCCTCTGGCTCAAGGACGACACGCTCAACCCCAGCGGCTCCACGAAGGATAGGGCCTCGTTTTTGGTCGTAGCGAAGGCCATGGAGTACGGGTACTCCACGGTGGCTACCGCCTCCACCGGTAACGCCGCCACGGCCCTGGCGGCCGTTTCGGCGGCGGCGGGGACGAGAGCCGTCGTCTTCGTTCCGGACTCCGCTCCCCGGGCCAAGCTCGTGCAGATGCTGAACTACGGGGCTGAGGTTCTGCCTGTCGCTGGGACCTACGACCAGGCTTTCGAGCTCTGTGTGTCGGCGTGTGAGGAGTTCGGTTGGTACAACCGAAACACCGCCCTCAACCCCTTCACCGTGGAGGGGAAGAAGACAGCCGCCCTGGAGATTGCCGCAGCCATGGCACCCCAGGAGCCCGATGTCATCGTGGTACCGACCGGAGACGGAGTCATCCTTTCCGGCCTCGCAAAGGGTTTTGCGGATCTTTCGAGGGGCGGCCTCCTCGAGAACACTCCCCGCCTCCTTGCCGTGCAACCGGATGGCGCCGCTGCCATCGTCCATGCATGGCGTGAAGGCTCCAACGACATTCGACCGGTTCCGGGGGCCGAGAGCATTGCCGACAGCCTCACGGTCGAGGCGCCCCGGAACGCCATTCTCTGCCTTCGTCGAATCCGTGAGTCCGGGGGTGGAGCGGTGGCCGTCCCGGACCGAGGAATCCTCGAGTCCATCTCCTTCCTGGCTCGGAACTCGGGGGTTTTCGGGGAACCCGCTGCGGCGGCGGCCTTGGCCGGTTTGAAGGCCGGGCTGGAAGAGGGCTTGGTGGGATCCGATGAACGGATCGTTCTCCTGATCACAGGCCATGGCCTGAAGGACGTCCCGGCAGCCTCAGAGCATGTGACCCGTCCCGGTCCGATCGAGCCCCATTTGGACGCAGTGGCAGATCGGCTGGGGATTTAGGGCCTCGGCGGAAGCCTTGTTTCGAGCGGTTTCCAGGCCCCGCTGGGGGTCAATCTCCCCGCCATTCGAGGGTTTCGCTCAACACCCGCTCGGCGTGGGCCGGGATTTCTGAGAATTCGACCGTCAACCCGGCCTGCTCCACGTTTTCCTTGAGTTGTCCCAGGACCAGCGCCCCCGTCACGTCGATGCGGCCCAGCCCGCCCAGGTCCAGCACGACCCGCTCAATTTCCTGAGCATCGCCCAGGGCCTTCACGAGAGCCTTCTCCAGCGTGGGAGCCGATCCGAACCACAAGACACCCTTCAGCTCCATGAAGAGGGTGTCCCCCTCCTGTCTAGCGGAAAGTGCCGGGCTCAACTCTCGCCAGAGATGAACCCCCAAGGCCAGGGCGACCGATAGGATGACGGCCTCCTCGACGTGGGGGGCAAGAGCCAGGGTCAGGCCGAAAGCCGTCCAACCGATCAATGCCTGGACCCGTGAGACATCCCAAAGCCTCACCAGCGGCGAGAAGCGAATGAGCTTCCAAACGGCCGCGATGACCACCGCGGCCAGGGTCGCTTTAGGGAGGGGTGCAAGGGTCCACGAGAATGGGAGGAAGAGGAGAACCGCGGCACCAGCGATGAACCCGGACCAACGGGTCTGGGCCCCGGCAAGATGGTTCAGACTCGTCCTGGAAAAGGACCCTCCCGCCGGGAAGCCCCCGAACAAACCCGCCGCCAGATTGGCGACACCCTGACTCATGAACTCCCGGTCCGGGTCCCACGGGACCCTCTCACGGGTTCCCAGGGCCTGCGCGATGGAGGCCACTTCGGCGAACCCGACCATGGCGATGACTACCCCGGGTAGAATCAGACTGGGGAGGCGGGTCCATGGAAACGCGAGGGAAGGCATGGGGAAGCCGGTGGGCACCTCTCCAACGGTCTGCCCGGTATATCCTGTCACCACCGAGAACCCGTACCCGACCAGGCCGGCGAACAAAACGCCTGGTAAGGCAGGGTGGATCCGGCGACTCCCGAACATGAGAGCCATGGTGGCAATGGATAGACCAACCGCCGCCGGCTCCCATCTCTCCGGGTGGACTACCGTCCAAAGGGCTTTGGCCCCGACGCTACCTGCCTCCGGGTCTACTCCGAACGCCGCCGGAAGCTGGGAGCCGATGATCAGGAGGGCCGCGGCGGAGGTAAACCCGATAATGACGGGTTGGGACAGGAGGAACGCCATCCAGCCGAAACGGAAAAAGCCGATGACCAGCCGTGCGCCCCCAACGACCAGGGCCAACAGCCCGGCAAGGGCCACGTATTCCTGGGTGCCGACCTCGGCAAGCGGAAGCAGGGCGCCGAGAGTCAGCAGGGCTGTGAGAGCGACCGGCCCGGTCTGGAGCCAGGGGGAAGAAGCGAGAAAGGCCGCAGCAATCGGGGCCAAGGCGGCCACGTAGAGTCCCCGGTGGGCCGGGAGACCTGCCAACTCGGCGTAAGCCAGGGACTGGGGTATGAGGACCAGGGCCACCCCCAGACCGGCGAGGACGTCCCTGGAGCGGATGGGAGGTACGATCCCTCGTTTCAAGCGTGTCACCTCAACTACCTGGTATGGTCTCGTCGTCCCTGATCTTCGGGGCGATTGCGAATCCCGTGAAGCCGTATAGCCAGGCGAAGAACACTCCCGTATAGCAAAGGAAAGCGAATGGAGCATACTCGGTGGTGGGAACGCCAAGGGTCCCAGCCATGTACACGCCGGCGATGCTCCACGGCACGATCGGAACGATGACCGTGCCGGAGTCTTCCAGAGTTCTGGAGAGCGTCTTCGCGGCTATTCCCATCCTTTTGAACGCCGGGGCGAACAGTTCGCCAGGGATCAGAAGCGTGAGGAAGGAGCTGCCGGTCATGATCGCCACAGCCATGCTGGACAGGGAAGTCGCCGCGATAAGGCGCCCCGTGTTGTGGGCGAATTTTGTCATGTGCTGGAGAAGAACATCCAGCATTCCAGCCTTTTGGGTGATCCCCGCAAATGCAAAGGCGCAGAGGGCGATCAGGGTCACGTCCATCATGTTCAACATGCCGCCCTTGGTGAGGAGGGTGTCGACCAGGGGGAGGCCTGTTTCCGACGTGTGGCCATGGACCATGGCATCCACTGCGTCGATCAAGCTGACCCCCTGGAAGGCCATGGCCAGGATCATCGCCACTACTGAAGACACCACCATACCCGGAATGGTGGGTTTTTTCGTGATCGCTGCGTAGAGGGTGATCACCGGGGGGAGCAATAGAAAGACGCTGAACCGGAAAGTGGCCGGTATCGTCTCCATGATCTGGGTCATCTGTTCGGATTCGAGCGACCCCTGTACGCCCCGTCCCATGAAGTAGTAGAGAACCAAACCGATCAGCCAGGCCGGCGTCGTCGTCCACAGCATGTGTTTGATATGGTCGAATAGGTTACTCCCTGCAGCAATGGGGGCCAGGTTGGTGGTATCGGAAAAAGGGGAGAGTTTGTCCCCGAAGTAGGACCCCGCGACGATGGCCCCTGCGGCATGCGCCAAGGGAATCCCCAGTCCCTGGGCTATACCGATGAAGGCCACTCCCACAGTGCCGGCGGTCCCGTACGAGGTCCCCGTAACCACCGAAATGATGCTGCAAACAACACAGGCCGTGACCAAATACAGAGTCGGCGAGATGATCTTCAGGCCGTAGAAGATCATCATGGGTATGGCCCCGCAGGACATCCACGTTCCAATGAGCATTCCTACCACGATCACCACCATCATGGCAGGCATGCCCTTGGAGATGCTGTGGACGATTCCCTCCTCCATCTCCTTGTAGGAATAGCCCAGGCGAAGAGCGAGAATCCCCGACACGGCGGCTGCCGCGATGAGGAGAAACTCGATCCGTAGCTTCAGCACCCCATATCCGATTCCAAGAAACACAGCGATGGAAATGATGGGAATCAGGGATTGGAAGAGAGTTGGTGTCCGCCTGGTGTCGCCCATTGAGTGGCTCTCCGGGAATTGTCGCTGAAAGAGAGGACCCGGGCATTATGGGGAGGGGGCCCCTTCTCGGCCATGCCTGCCCTTTCCCCCCTTTACGATTCCCTTACCTGGCAGTGTGGCCCACACCTTCGGCAAACCCTAAACTGAGTGGACCTTCAACTAAGAAGAGGTTCTAGGAGGACGTCCTTTCTCGGCGAACAGGAAGGGAGGGTACGGGATGATTCAAAACCGCCAAAAGGGAAGCAGGCTGCGCCCCCTC
>JABDNZ010000152.1 GCA_013043565.1 Gemmatimonadota bacterium
GAGGGGGAGGATGTGGGGGTGTTGAAGGTTCGCCGTGACCCGTACCTCTTGCAGGAACCGGTCCGGGCCAACGGTGGCTGCCAATTCGGGCCGGAGGACCTTCAAAGCCACATTCCGCTCGTGCTTGAGATCCCGAGCCAGATAGACGGTGGCCATCCCCCCTTCGCCGAGCTCACGCTCGATCTCGTACCGGTCGGCAAGGGCGGCCTTGAGGCGGTCAAAGGATTCGGACATGGGCGGCGCTCCGGAGGTCGCGAAGGGGCCGGGAATACCGGGCAATTGAGTTGTGGCGGCCGATCTGCTCTGCACAAAGTAGGATGGGGTCGCCTGCGGGGTCCATAGAGATTCCAATCTGAAAAACGGCTGGGAAGGGATGAAGGATCGACATCCTCCGGGAAAAACAAGTCCCAGGAGGAGCCGACCGCCCTTCACCGCTCCGGGCAGGATCGGAGTTCTCGAGAGGTCATTTCGGTGCCGGCTCGGGGGGCACCCCACGAAGCGACTCTGCGGCGGTCGGACGCCTTTTCGGTAACCGACGAAGGTTTTGAGCCGTAGCCGGAGCTCTCGGGGAGAGCCCCCCGGGCCGGTGCCCAGGTCAGCCCGTTACGTATTTCTCCGTCACATCCGTCTCCGCCGGGCCCGCCAACAAGCGATACTCGTCCTGCCGCATGAGGGGATCGTCCAGGAGCTGGATCTTCATACTCGTCCGCTTGCGGATGCTGGGCAGGAAGTCCGCCTCCTGCTCCAGAATCTGGAGGGCCACCTCCGGATGGAGGCGAACCAAGATCCGCTTTTCCCTCCCCTCGGCCGCAACCCGATCCAGGCTTCGCTCCACCCTCCGGACCACCGTGGCCGGGGAGTACACCCTGCCGGCCCCACCGCAGTGTGTGCAGGTCTCCGTCAGAGCTTGGAAGAGCGACGGACGAACCCGCTGGCGCGTCATCTCCACCAGACCCAGGTCCGACACCTCGAAGGCCTTGGTTCTGGCCCGATCCCTACCCAGGTGGCTCCTGAGCTCGTGCAGCACCCTGTCCCGGTTCTTCTGGGACTCCATATCGATGAAGTCGCAGACCACGATCCCGCCGATGTCTCTCAGGCGGAGCTGCTTCGCGATTTCCCTGGCCGCATCCAGGTTCGTCTTGAGGATGGTGTGCTCGGGGTCTTTCCGTTTTTTCCCCGTGTACCGGCCCGTGTTGACGTCGATGGAGACCAGTGCTTCGGTCGGCTCGATGACGATGTAGCCGCCGGACGGGAGCGTGACCTGTTTTTGGAACCCCAGGTAGATCTCCTCTTCGATCCCATGTTTGTCGAAGAGCGGAAGGGGGTCGGTATAGAGCTCCAACCGTCCGAGGAGATCCGGATCCACATGCTTCAGGTAGGCCGTGATCTCCGAATGGATCTCCGGGTTGTCCACCGTAAGCGAATCGAACTTGTGGCTGAAAAGATCCCGAATGACGCCGCTGATCAGCTTCGCCTCACGGTGAACCAGCGCGGGAGCTTCAGCCGTCTCGGCCCTCTTCTGAATCTCCTCCCAGCCCTGGTGGAGACGCTTGAACTCTTTTTCAAAGGTGTTCCGGTTGAGCTCTTCTCCCACCGTCCGGACGATCACGCCCCCGCTGCCCTTGGGCACGATCTCCTTCGCAAGCTTCCTGAGTCGGGATCGCTCCCCTCGCTCCTCGATTTTCCGGCTCACACCCACGTGGGAGGAGCTGGGCATGAAGACCAGGAACCTACCGGGCATGGAAATCTGAGTGGTGAGACGGGGGCCCTTCGTGCCGATGGGTTCCTTCGTGACCTGGACCAGGACCTGCTGGCCCTGTTTGATCACGTCCTGGATTGGGACTTCTTTCCGGTTTTTCCGGCGCCCGCCGTTGTCCCCGTTGTCCTCGTCCTCTTCGTCGTAATCCAGGTCGGAAGCGTGGAGGAAGCCTGCCTTGTCCGTCCCGATGTTGACGAAAGCCGCCTGAATGCCGGGGAGGACCGCTTCCACATGGCCTAAGAAGATGTCCCCTACCAGACGACCCTGATCCGGCCGGTCGTACATCAACTCGACAAGACGGTCGTCCTCCTTGAGCGCCACCCACGACTCCTGTGGGGAGGCGCTTACCAAAATCTCTCTTTTCAAAACCTGAAAGCTCCTTTAGGGCGAAGCCCCCGGCTTCCTTGGACCCCACGGATCCCGCACCCGAGAAGATCGGGCCAACCGTGCCCGTCCCACGGGATGCGACCATCCTGAAGCCAGAAACCAGGCGCTCGCACAAACCCTGTTGTCGGATCGCGAAGCGCGATCACACCCCATCCGGGCCCTTCAGATTCCGAAGGCTTCCCGCACGAGGTGCCGACCGATTACGATCCTCTGAATCTCACTGGTACCTTCCCCGATCTCACAAACCTTGGCGTCGCGCATCATTCGTTCCACGGGGTAGTCCTGGGTGTACCCCACCCCCCCGAGGATCTGAACGGCCTGGGTCGTGGCCCGCATGGACAGCTCCGAGCAAAAGAGCTTCGCCATGGCGGCTTCCTTCCCGAATGGGCGACCCTGATCTTGCAGCCAAGCCGCATGATAGGTCAGGTGCTTACCCGCCTGGATATCCGTTGCGATATCGGCCAGGCGGAATTGGACAGCCTGGAAATCCCAGAGTCTCTGTCCAAACTGCTCCCTCTCCTGCGTGTACTTGAGCGCTTCCTCAAACGCTCCCACCGCCAGACCGAGGGAAAGGGCTGCGACCCCTACCCGGCCGGCATCCAGGGTCTTCATGAAATTGATGAAGCCCTGACCTTCTTCTCCGAGCTGGTTCTCCTCCGGAACGAAAGCGTCCTCGAGAAAAAGCTCCCGAGTATCGGAAGCCCTCCAGCCCAGTTTATCCTCTTTGTTCCCGGCCCTCAGGCCAGAAGTGTACTCGAGGTCCAACGCATGACCTACCCCCAAGGCCTCGGCCCGATCCAGATCGACCGTGGGCTTCGAGACGATGAAGCTCGTGATGCCCTTGGACCCCTGCCCGGGTTCGGTCATGGCCGTGACCACGAAGATCTCGCCTACACCCGCATGGGTAATAAAAATCTTCGAGCCGTTGAGGATCCATCCACCGTCGGACCGGACGGCCCGGGTCCTGGTACCGGAGGCATCCGAGCCGGCCCCTGGCTCCGTTAGCCCGAACCCGCCGAGGACCTTTCCCTCGGCGAGGTACGGGATCCATTTCCTCTTTTGCGCCTCGGTTCCGAAGTACAGGATCGGCGAAGTGCCAAGGGTCGTATGGGCGGAAACCGTGATCGAGTGACTGGCGTCGACCCTCGCAAGTTCCTCTACAGCAATAATATAACTAAGATAATCTCGCCCCAATCCTCCGTATTCCTCCGGTACCGGGATCCCCATCCAACCCTTCTGGGCCATGGTTCGGACGTTCTCCCACGGAAACTGGGCTTTTTCATCCAGCTCCCGGGAAACCGGTCGGATCTCCTCTTCGGCGAATTGCCGGATCTCCTCCTGAAACTCCTTGTGTTCGTCGGTCAGATAGCGGTTCATGCAGTGAAACTAGTCGGTGGGACCTTTCGCAAAAAGACCTTCCGGAGCCCGTTCTCGGCACCGATCGCAGCGGCGGCAGGGCTGCCGGGGCCCGGGATCACCGAAGTACCTCAGTAAGGCCTCCCTTCGGCACCCCCGGCCCTTCGCATACTCCTGGACCGCCCGAATCTGAGCCTGGTGGACGAGTCTTTGTCGCTCATAACCCCTTAGATCCAGCTTCTTGGACCGGAGGACCATGGTGAAACCGATGGCTTGGTCCCCGGGAGGGCCGGGACCCGGAACTCCCCCATCATCGACCCCTTCGGCGACGAGAGCCCCGGACCTGCACAGACCCCTCAGCACGGCCAGGCCACCCTGGGAGCCCGAAGTCCCTCCCGTTGCCCGCCTGAGCTCGGCCACGGAAATCCAGAACTCCACGCCCACCCCGTATTTCCTCAGGAGGTTTCGGTGAAGTTTTCGGAGGGTCTCGGGGGCAGGAGCGGACAGCTTCGCAAAACGGTCGTGGACCCCTCGGTCCTTCCCGTCGAAATAAGCGACGCACCGGGCCTCCCTCCCGTCCCTTCCGGCCCTTCCGGCCTCCTGGTAGTAGGCTTCCAGGCTCCCTGGGAGCTGATAATGGAGCACGATCCGGACATCAGGCCGGTCGATCCCCATGCCAAAGGCATTGGTGGCCACCACCAAGGGCATTGGATCGTTCAAGAAACCCTCCTGGACCGCGGACCGGACCCGAATCGGAAGTCCGGCATGATAGGGGGCGGCCGGAAGGCCCCGGGCCGCCAGCTCCTTCCGCACCGCCTCCACCGCCCTGCGTGTCGCTGCATAGACGATGGTGGCACCGGCCCGATGCCTGAGGACGGATCGGATCTTGGTCATCTTTCCCCGGTGGCCAGCGGCCAGCCGAACCTCCCAGTGAAGGTTGGGGCGATCGAAACTCCCCACGACCCTGACAGGTCGCTGGAGGGCCAGGCGGGATTCGATCTCCTCCCGGACCCGCCCGGTGGCGGTGGCCGTTAGAGCCAACAGCGGGGCCCGGATCCGGGGTCGAAGTTCGCCGATTCTCAGGTATGGAGGCCTGAAATCATGGCCCCACTGGGAGATGCAATGAGCCTCGTCTACGGCGATGAGGGAGATGGGAATCTTCGGCAGGGCGGCCGAAAACCGGGGGAGGTGGAGCCTCTCTGGCGACACGAAGAGGAGCTGGAGGATGCCCTTCTCGGCTTCACTCATGATCCTCCGACGCTGACGAACCGACACCTCTGCCGTCAGGGCCTCAGCCCTCAACCCCACGGCCCTCGCCCGCCCGACCTGGTCCGCCATGAGGGAGACCAGGGGGCTCACGACCAGGACCGTTCCCGGGAGGAGGTGGGCCGGCAGCTGGAAGCAGACGGTCTTGCCGGCCCCTGTGGGGAGGACTCCCAATGCATCTCGCCCCCCTATCACTGCCCGGATCAGCCGCTCCTGGCCCGGCCGAAAAGCAGCGTGCCCCAGGAGGGCGCGGAGGGCGGAGGGTAGATCGGGTCCGGTATTGTGTCGGAGTCTGGGAGGTTGGATCACCCCCGAGGTTGGGGGCGGGGGTTGGGCGGGGGAATGATCGAGGAGGCCGGGGCAAAAGGCCTTCCCGGAAAACTACTCGCCCTCCCTCTCCCTGGTCCGGTCCTCGTGGCCTTCCTCCTGGTCGGTGGTCTCTCCATTCCTACGCGGAAGAAATCGCAGGAGGGCGCCGAGCAGGAGAGCGGCGATGGCCGCAAAAACTAGGAGACCCGATTCCGTTCCGATGCCGATGAGGCCGAGCAGAGCACCAAAAAAGAACAGTCGCACCTTCCAGTCGAGATGGAGGTCCGGGCCTCGTCTTCTTCTGCTCGAGAAGAACATCAGGAGGTAGTGCCGTGCTTCCGCAGAAACGACCTCACCCCGGCCCGACAGGCCTCGGTCTGGCGGGCTTCGACATTCACCTCGGCACCTCGGGCTATCCCCTCGGCCACCGAAAGGTCGGCCAGCTCGTAGAGGAGGCTCTTGGTGAGGGAGATCGCTTCAGGCGGGCGCTTGGCCAGCTCTCCTGCAAGATCCTCCACCCCGGTGTCGAACTCGTCAGCTGAAAATACCCGATTGACCAAGCCGATCTCCCGGGCTTCGGAGGCGGAGATCCCCTTCCCCATGGCCACCATCTCGAATGCCCTTCCCTCACCTAGCTTTTTTCGAAGGATGGCCATGACCATCGCAGGGACAAAACCCAACTGAACCTCCGGGTAACCGAGGACGGCCTTTTCGCTCGCCAGGATCAGGTCACAGGCAGTGGCCAGACCGCACCCCCCAGCGAAGGCGTCCCCGTGTACGGCAGCGATGATGGGTCGTGGGTGCCGTCGCATGGCCAAGAGAAGCCCGCCCAGACGTTTCGCATCGGCCAGGCTCTCCTCCGAACCCATTTCGGTGTACCGCTCCAATTCCGCCAGGTCGGCCCCGGCACAGAAGACCGGGCCCTTACCTCTCAGCACGATGACCCTCACGTCCGCTCTCCCCTCCGCCTCACGGAATGCCTCGGTGAGGGCATCCACGAGGGCCCCGTTGAGAGCGTTCCGTTTCTCGGGCCGATTCAGCCAGAGCGTGAGGATACCTTCCTTCTGCTCAACCCTGATGGGACCGGAGTTCATGGCGACAGGCTCTCGAAGGGGAGATGGAAAGGTCCCACATGTGGACCCGGATTTCGACGTGCGGCCCGGAGGAGGAGGGTCAGAGCCGGCACCAGCTCTTCGGGGAGTACGACCTCGTCGACGAACCCTCTCGCCCCGGCGAACCGAGCATCCAGCTGCCGTTCGTAGTCTTCCCGAACCTCATCCATTCGGGTTCGGAGGTCCTCGTCCGGGACCTTACCCTCGGCTTTGAGGGCGTCCAACTGGGCGCTGAAGAGAGCCATCACCGCGCTCTCTCCTTCCATGACACCCATGCGGCCGGTAGGAAGCGAGAGGATAAAATCCGGATCGAATCCCTGGCCCGCCATGGCATAGTAGCCAGCCCCCGATGCGTGGTTCACGGTCAGAGTGAGCTTGGGAACCGTGGCCACGGACATGGCCTCGACGAACTCGGCTCCAGCCCGGATGATGCCCGAATGTTCGGCATCGGGTCCCACCATGAACCCCGACACGTCCTGGACAAAGAGGAGAGGGGTCCGATGCCGGTTCATCGTCTCGATGAAGTAGGCTACCTTCCGAGCGCTTTCCGTATAGATGATCCCACCGAATCGAGGGGGGCCCGGGCGATGGTCCTTGATCATCCCCCGGTAGTTCGCCATGACACCCACGGGCATGCCCGAGATGAATCCGGTCCCACAGATCATCTCCGCCGCGTGGTCGGGTTGAAACTCGTTGAGCCCCTCCCCATCGAGGATACACTCCAACAGCTCATGCATGTCGTAGGGCTGCCGGTGGTCGGGAGGAAGGATATCGTAGATCTCTTCTGCACTCCGTACAGGAGGAGTGGGATGCTCCCGGTCCCCGTTGTTGTGAACTCCCCCAACACCCAGGCTGGGAAGCTCCCGAATGAGCTGCCGAATCCTCTCCAAACAGTTCTCGTCGTCCGGCACCATGTAATGGGCAACCGCCGAAACCTCCGTGTGGACCCTGGCCCCACCCAGCTCTTCCGCCCCCACCGTCTGGCCGGTGGCTCCCTTCACCAGATTGGGGCCTCCGAGCCCCATGAAGCTCGATCCTTCCACCATGAGGATCACATCGGAGAGGGCGGGAAGGTAGGCGCCCCCGGCGATGCACGGCCCCATGACGGCTGCGATCTGGGGTATTCCCAGGTATCGGCGCATGATCGAGTTGTAGTAGAAGAGGCGGGCCGCGCCGTACTGACCAGGGAACACACCTCCCTGGTAGGGCAGGTTCACCCCGGACGAATCCACCAAATAGATGATGGGGATGGTGCAGCGCATGGCCACTTCCTGGGCTCGTAACATCTTCTTGATGGTCTCGGGCCACCAGGAGCCGGCCTTGACCGTGGCATCGTTGGCGACAACCACCACCTCTCGGCCCTCCACCACCCCCACACCGGTGACGACACCGGCGCCGGGGGCTTCCCCGTCGTACAGGTCGTGCGCCATGAGGAGCCCGATCTCGACCCACACACTCCCTGGATCGATCAGGGATCGAACCCGCTCCCGAGCCGTCAGCTTCCCCTGATCGTGCTGCCGTTGGATCTTGTTCCCTCCACCGCCCAGGCGGAGGGTGTCGCGGAGATCCTTCAGATCTTCGGCCAGGGCTCTGAGGCCCTTGGGTCGGAGTTCTTCGGACTCGTCATGGGTGTCTGCCATCAGGGAGCCTCCCAGCTCCTAAGAATCCCGGCTTTAAGCTTCGGCTCGGTCCGCCGCCCAATCCCTGATGTAGGCGATGGCCTCACCCGTGGGCGTCCCGGGGCCAAACAGGCGGCCGATCCCCTGCTCTTTCAGGGTTCCCATATCGGCCTCACTGATGATCCCACCGCCGGTGATGAGGATATCATCGGCCCCGGCTTCGGCAAGGAGCTCTTTCACACGGGGGAACAGCGTCATGTGTGCCCCCGAGAGAACGGACATTGCCACCACGTCCACGTCCTCCTGAACGGCGGCGCTCACAATCATCTCGGGGGTTTGGTGGAGACCGGTATAGATGACTTCGAAGCCTGCGTCTCGAAAAGCCGATGCGATGACCTTGGCCCCCCGGTCATGGCCGTCGAGCCCCGGTTTGGCCACCAGAACCCGGATTTTCCTATCTCCCTCAGGCATGCGGTGCCTCCCGTATTGACGTTCTTTGATCTAGTTGAAGATAGAGGGGTTCAAGGTCGGTGGGAAAGCTGCTCCATGTAGGCCGGGAGTGCAGAAACATCCCTGATACGGTCCACCGGATAGTCCAACCGCCCCAGAGGATCCAGGAGGACCGCTTCCAGTCCCGCATTTCGGGCCCCCACCACATCGACGCCGTAAAGGTCCCCGACATAAAGGGACTCGCCGGGCTTCAAGCCCATCCGCCTACAGGCTCGGAGGAAAATCTCTGGGTCCGGTTTTTCCACCCCTTCCAGCTCGGAGTCCATGACGAACTCGAAGCGGTCCCGGATTCCGGCGTCTTCGATGAGCCGTTCTACGCGTCCGTCGGCGTTGGATATAATGGCCATGCGATACCCTGCCTCGTCCAACCGGTCCAGGGCCCCGGGCGTGGCCGGGTCCATGTACGACCAAAGGTGCCGCTCCTCATGGACCTCCCGGATCCGCTCCCCGACCGCGTCGACGGACTCTTCCGGCACCCCGGCGAATCGGAACAGATTGGCGAAGTACTCCTTCCAGATGTGGTTTTCGGTGCCCCAGGCACCCTCCTCCACCCGTCGGGTGAGCTTCCTGCGGGCCGAGAATTCGGCCTCCCTGAACCGGGCCTCCTCAACATGAGCCCCGTGCTCTTCGAGGATTGGAAGCACGACGGAGGAATCGATGAATACGAGGGTATTCCCGGCATCGAACAGAATGGCTTTCATGGTCATGTTTTCGTTTGGAATCCCGGTCAGAAGAAGACCGGCTCTTTATAGCTACCGAAGACCCTTTCCATGGCCTCACGGATTTCGTAGAGAGTGCAATAGGCTCGAGCGCAGTCCAAAATGGGGTCCACCAGATTAGCTCCCGTTCCCGCAGCCGCCTCCAAGCGGCCCAAGGTCGCCGTCACCCTCTCCTGGTCTCTTTCTGCCCGGAGGCGTGCCATTCTGGCCCGTTGTTTGTCCTCGATCTCCGGTGAGATGGAGAGCGTATCGATTTCCACCACGTCCGAACCCTCGGTGAACGCGTTCAGACCGACGATCTTTCGGTGGCCCCGCTCGACCTCGGTCTGCTGCCTGAAGGCGGAATCGGCGATCCCTTTCTGGAACCATCCAGCCTCGATGCCGGGCACCACGCCGCCGATCTCCTCCACCTGGCGGAAGATCTCCTCCGCCTCGGCCTCCAGCTGGTTCGTGAGAGCCTCCACATAGTACGATCCTGCCAGAGGGTCGGCGGTGTTGGGAACGCCGGTCTCGTATGCGAGGATCTGCTGGGTCCGAAGGGCGATCCGTACGGCTTTCTCGGTGGGAAGTGCGAGAGTCTCGTCCATGGAGTTGGTGTGGAGAGACTGGGTCCCCCCCCATACCGCCGCCAACCCCTGGTAAGCCACCCGGGCGATGTTGTTTTCCGGCTGCTGTGCCGTCAGGCTGACTCCCGCCGTCTGAGCATGGGTTCGGAGTCGCCAGGAGTCCGGGTTCTTCGCGCCGTATTTCTCCTTCATGTGCCGCGCCCAGATCCTTCGGGCGGCCCTGAACTTGGCGACCTCCTCGAAAAAGTCGTTGTGCACGTCGAAAAAGAACGAGAGCCGGGGAGCGAAACGGTCCACGTCCAGCCCCCTGGCCATCCCCCGCTCCACGTACTCGAATCCGTTCCCCAAGGTGAAGGCCAACTCCTGGGTGGCGGTGGATCCGGCTTCCCGAATGTGGTAGCCCGAGATGGAGATCGGGTTGTACTTCGGCGCATGCTCGCTGGCCCACTCGAACATGTCGACGATGAGCCTCAGGGCCGGTTCCGGCGGATAGACCCACGCATGCTGGGCCTGGTACTCCTTCAGGATGTCGTTTTGGGCCGTCCCTCGAAGCTTTTCGGGGGGGACACCCTGTTTCTCGGCGGCCGCAACGTAGAATGCAAAGAGAATCGATGCGGGACCGTTGATGGTCATGGAAACGGACACCTGATCGAGGGGAATCCCGTCGAAAAGGGTTTCCATGTCCGCCAATGAAGAGATGGCCACCCCGCACACACCGACTTCCCCCAGGGAGCGGGGGTGGTCGGAGTCGTATCCCATGAGGGTCGGGAAATCGAAGGCGACGCTGAGCCCCGTTTGGCCGTTGGCAAGAAGGTACTTGTAGCGTTCGTTGGTCTCTTCAGCCGTGGCGAACCCGGCGAACTGCCTCATGGTCCAGAGGCGAGTCCGGTACATCGTGGTGTAGGGCCCCCTCGTGAAAGGAAACTCTCCAGGGAACCCGAGGGATTCCATGTACTCCGGGGCGTTCTCCAGATCGGCCGGGGAATAGAGGGATCGAACCTCGCGCCCGGAGATGGAGGAGAAGAGGGTGTCGTCCCGCTTGGGAATCTCGGCCCACATCTTTTCCCACTCCGCCAACCGGGCCCTGAGCTCTTTGATCTCCTCTTCCTTGGCCGAGAGCCGTTCCTTCAGGTCGGTTCCCGAGACGTCCTCCCGATCCCTCTCTGACATTCTCTTTCCCTTCCCGTTCTTTGGTATCGTCGGCAATCCGGCCGACCGGACAAAACTACACCCGAGCCCTCACTTGGTCCCGGAGCCCAGAAGCTCCGAGAGGATGGAGCCCGCCAGGGAGTATGGGGTTTCGGTGCCCGAGACGATCCCTGCGACGCCGGCCTCCAACGCCCTCAGGACCCCGGGGTGATTCCAAGCGGTCTTCCGAAGCTCCCTTTCCACCACGTCCCGGACCCTGTCGGCAGCCCTGGCTTCCCGTCGCTTCAGGAGCACGCCGGATTCTTCCAGATAGGCCCGGTGTCCGGCGACCGCATCCAGGAGGTCATCCACACCCTCTCCCGAATGG
This sequence comes from Gemmatimonadota bacterium, assembly GCA_013043565.1. Classification (GTDB taxonomy): domain Bacteria; phylum Gemmatimonadota; class Gemmatimonadetes; order Longimicrobiales; family Gaopeijiaceae; genus JABDNZ01. The sequence continues at coordinate 11,120 of JABDNZ010000152.1, forward strand.
GCGACGGTCTGCAAAACGGGGATTTCCCATGTCGGACCCTGGGCCTCTTCGCTCTCACTCTCCCCGCGGTCACCCCGGGCACCCATCCGTTTCAGATCCACGCCGTGGTGTGCGGGCACATCCTTCAAAGCCTCTCCCTCCCGGAGGTGGAGAGCCAGCCGGAGGTCCTTGACCAACCGATCCGCCCCAGGGCGATCCGACTTGTTCACCACGAAAATGTCGGCGATCTCCATGAGGCCGGCCTTCATCGCCTGGATGGCGTCCCCCGACTCCGGTACCAGGATCACGACCACGGTGTCGGCGGCACCGGTGATCTCCAACTCCGTCTGACCCACCCCGACGGTCTCCACGAGGACACGTTGGAACCCGAACGCGTCCATGAGATCGAGAACCTCTCTGGTGGTAGCAGCCAACCCTCCCAGCGAGCCCCGTGTGGCCATGGACCGAATAAAAATCCCCGGATCCGTGGCCAGGTCGTTCATCCGAATTCGGTCCCCCAACAGGGCACCCCCGGAGTAGGGAGACGTTGGATCCACCGCCACCACTGCCACATCCTCGGACCGGTCTCGAAACTCCCGGGTCAGGGCCGCCACGAGAGTGGACTTGCCGGCGCCCGGAGGCCCGGTGAATCCGACTCTTTTCGAAAACCGGGGGGTCTCCAGGGCGGCGTGCAGAAACGCCTGGAACCCGGGCCTCTCGTCTTCCACCAGAGAGATCGCTCGGGCCAGGGCGACCTTCTTCCCGGCCCGAAACCTCTCGAGAAGAGCCTGGTTCTCGGTTGAAATCCCGGGGGTCATCTCAATAGTACCGATCGTCCGGCCGGATACCCCTGGCATGCCGGAGGGGGTTCTCCAGCAGGTGCGTGGGTATGAGAAACACCAATAGGAACATGAAGAGGGACACCGCAAAACCTCCGGCCATGAGCCAATAGTTCTGGAGCGCGATGAACAGCACTGCCGTGATCACCGCCGTCCCCGTGGCGAAGATGCTGAGGAGGAGCCTTCTGGCCTGTAGGTGAAGGACCCTCTCCTGGCCCTGGATGTCCCGGGGATGCACTCGGACCCTCAGCTCTTCCCGTTGAGCTCGAAGGATCAGATCGCGAATCGAAGCGACGGTGGATTGGACCTCGCTCAGGAGGTCCATGGCCAGGTTCCCGGGATCCCGTCCGGTGGTTCGCTGAATGTCGGAACGGAAATCACCGAGGACCCTTCTGAGCAAGCCGAGACCATCAAAGTGGGCATCGTACCGGTAGCCGATCCCTTCCAGCAGAACGGTGGTTCGAAAGAAGTAGACCAGTTCCTGAGGGAGGAGAAGAGGGAACGTGTAGAAGGTATCCAGGATTTTCTCCACGATCTCCTGAATGCGCTCCCGGGACGAGCCCCGGACCCTCTCCATGATCCGCATGATCTCCACGGCCGCCTCATGAATCTCCCCTCTCGAGACCTCCGGGGAGATCATGCCCAGCTGATACATCCCGTTGATCATCCCGTCCAGATTCTCTTTTTCCACGGCCAGAGCCAGGTTGAGAATGGACTCCCTGGTCCACTTCGGCACCCTGAGCATCATACCCCAGTCCAGGAGCACGATGCGCCCGTCCTCCTGAACCAGGAGGTTCCCCGGATGGGGATCGGCATGGAGAAACCCATCCACCATCATCGTTCTCACGTAGAGACCGGTCAGGGTTTCCATCATGTTCGTGAATCGCAGGTCTCCCGAATCGAACCGGTCCTGGAGACGGTCGATCTTGGTTCCGGAACAGTATTCCATGACCAACACGCGCTTCCGCGTGAACTCGTCCTTGACCGTCGGAATCCTGACACGGCCCTCGTCGGGGAAGAACTTCCGGAAGACCTCCATATTCTCCGCTTCGTGCCTGAAGTCCATCTCCTCTCGGACACGAACGGAGAACTCCCGGACCAGATTGGTCAGGGCCCTCACATGGTGGTTTCTGAACAGGACGTTCAACCAGAACAGGACACGGAAGGAGATCTCCAGGTCCAGGGCCACCACCTCCTCCACCCCGGGCCGAAGAACCTTCACGGCCACGTCCTCTCCCCCTACCCGAGCCCGATACACCTGGCCCAGGCTGGCAGCCGCCAAGGGTTCGGTGTCGAACTCCTCGAACACCTCGGCCACAGACCCCTCCAACTCGGATTCGAGGACTCGAGCAACGGATTCCCATGGGTCAGGGGGAACCTGGTCCTGAAGGGTTCCGATATGGCTCAGGTAGGGCTCCGGAAGGATGTCTGCCCGGGAGCTGAAGAGCTGGGCGAGTTTGATGAACGTGGGCCCCAAACCCGCCAGAACTTTGGTCAGCCTCTGGGCTCGCCGTTCGTGGTGCCTGGGGCTCCTGGCCGGGGGCCGGCCCAGCAGAACAAATCGGCGCCGATCCCTCAAGAAGGCCACCACGAAAGGGGTCAGTCTGCTCAGAACCGAGATCGTACGTATGGACCGTCTCATAGAAGGATGGCCGTGGCCAAGCCGAGAAGGAGGAAGAACCCGATGAGATCGGTAAAGGTATGGACGAAGACCGAGGAAGCCACCGCCGGGTCCGCCCCGAAACGGTGCAGGATGGTGGGAACGAACGACCCGGCGAAACCGGCCACGATGAGATTCCCCCACATGGCCAAAAGAACCACCGCGCCCAGGGCCGGGTTACCGCCCGGAACCAGAAGCGATATCCCGGCGATGAGGCCGCCGAGAACCGCCCCGTTCACCAATCCCACGAGGAGCTCTTTTCCCACCGGCCGAAAAGGCCCGGTTCCGATCTCACCGTCCCCGGCAAGCGAAATCCTTCGGACGGTCACCGCCAACGCCTGGGTACCGGCGTTTCCTCCCAAAGCGGCGATGATGGGCGCCAGGACGGCGAGAAGGATGATGCTCTCCACGGTGTCCTTGAAGAACCAAATCACCGAGGCCGCCATCGTTGCCGTAATCAGATTCAACGCCAGCCACGGGAGGCGGGTTTGCACGGTTTCGGACCAGGTTCCTCGAATCTCCTCCTCGTCCGAGGTTCCCACGAACCGGAGGAGGTCCTCGGTCTGCTCGGCCTCGAATACGTCCAGCACGTCGTCGAATGTCACCCGGCCCAGGAGAACGCCGAATTGATCCACGACCGGGACGGAGGGGAGGTTATACCGTGAGATGAGGCGGCCCACCTCTTCCTGGTCCTCGTCGGGCTCCACGGACGCCAACACGGGCTGGACCAGGTCCACTACCGGTTGAAGCGGGTCGGCGAGGATCAGGTCATCCAACGGCACCGTGCCAAGGAGATGGTGCCCTTCGTCGATGACGAACACGGTGTAGAAGTCTTCGACTTCCCTTCCCTGACGCCTCACTTCGGCGATGGCCTGCCCTGCGGTGAGGTCCCCTTGGACCCGGACCAGGAGCGTGTCCATCAAACCCCCGGCAGACTCCTCGTCGTAACGCAGGAGGCCCCGGATCTCCCCCGCCTCTTCCAGGGGCAGTGCCGCCAGGATCTTGGCCCGTTCCTCCGGTTCCAGATCGCCTACCAGGTCGACGGCGTCGTCGACCTCCAGCTCATGGAGGAGCTCCGCGCCCCTCTGGGGGTCGAGAGCGGCAAGGATCTCCCCAGGATCCTCCTCCTCATCCATCTCCGCCAAGGTCTCCGAGGCGAGCTCGACGGGGAGGACCTGCAAGAGAGCGACCCGCTCATCGTCCGAGCCGAGGGACTCCACAAGGTCGGCCACATCACTCGGGTGCATCTCTTCGAGGAGTTCACCGACTGCGCTTAGGTCTCCCGACTCCACCAGTTCCTGGAGTCTTTCCCGGACCCCTTCGATATCCTCGTAGCGGGGAGTCGTCAAAGGTGGGCCTCCAGAGAGTGGAGTGATAAAAGTGTGTCGCGCACGACCGCACCCCCTTTTGCAGCACACTTTTTGGTAGTTCTGAAAGATCCGGGACCGGATGGGAGGCGTCAACCCGGCCTGTCAGGGAAGGGCAAGGAAATAAGGGGTCTTCGAGGGGAACCCGACTAGCCCGGCTCGGCTTCGAGGACGGCGGTGAGGAGCCGCTCCTGCTTGCGGAACATCTCGCTCTCCGCCCGGTCATCTCCGTCAGGATGGCGGTATCCCAGGACGTGAAGGGTGCCGTGGATGACCAGCCGGAGCAGCTCCTCCTCCAGTGGTATCTGGAGCGCTTCGGCTTGCCGCCGGGCCTGCTCGAACCCCAGGTACACATCCCCCAGGACGGGTTCGCCGGGTGAGTGGAGGGGAAAGGCTACAACGTCGGTCGGCCAGTCCTTGCCCAGGTACTCTTTGTTCAGCTCGAGGATTCGGTCGTCGTCCAGCAGGGTGACGGAGATCTCGGCATCCCGGATCCCTTCAGCTTCCAGGGCCGCAAGGCATCCGCGGAGAAGAAGGGCCTCGGGATACTGCCAGGAGCCCACGGCGTTGAACAGAACCTCCACACCCCCTCCTTCGGCCCTCCCTGCTCCCTCAGCCGCCATTCGGTCCCTGACCGTTTTCGGGGTCATCCGAAGGAGTGAGGGGAAGTTGTTCGGCCTTCGGGGGGACCTTTTTCGGATCGTCTGTCCCCTCAACCGGCTCGGCCTCAGGCGTTTCAACCTTGGGATCGGGCGATTCGGTGATGTGACGAGTGGCCGGATAGTCCAGCCTATGGTGAAACATGCCTGAAACCACCTTTACGAACTGCTCCTGGATCAAGCCCAACTCCCGGAGGGTCAGCGGAGCTTCCGAAAGCTGGCCGTCTTGGATTTTTCCATCCACGATGGTCTGGATGAGCTCCCCAATCCTCTCGGGAGAGGGGTCCTGCATGGCCCGAGTGGCCGATTCGATCGAGTCCGCCAGCATCGCGATGGCCGTCTCTTTCGACTGAGGCTTGGGCCCAGGATACCGGAAGTCCGCCGGGTCCGGTTCCTCCTCCGATTCCTCTTTGGCCTTTTCGTAAAAGAACCCTATGAGCTGCGTCCCGTGATGCTCCGGGATGAACCGGGCGATGACGTCGGGAACGCCCTCGTTCCTCGCCATCTTCTCACCCTCCACGACGTGCTCCCGGACAATGGAGGCCGAGGTGTGGGGTTTGAGCTTGTCATGAGGGTTCTTGCCCCCGGGTTGGTTCTCCACGAAGTACTGGGGCTTCAGCATCTTCCCCACGTCGTGGTAGTAGATCCCGATCCGGGCCAGCAGACCGTTGGCTCCGATGGCCGTGGCCGCCGCTTCGGCCAGGTTGGCCACACTGATCGTATGGGCATAGGTGCCGCTGGCTTCCAGGGAAAGACTCTTGAGGAGTGGCCGGTTCGGATCGGCCCATTCCAGGAGCGTCTGGTCCGTGGTGATCCCCGTGAACCACTCGAACACCGGCATGAAACCCATGGCGAGGATGGCGCTGGCCGTGGCGTTTGCGGCGGCGAAGACGATGAAGAGAAGGACGTCTCCCGGCTGGATCGCCCCCTTCAGCAAGAAGGCCGTCAGCACCAACGTGTATGCCAAGGTGATGAGGGCAATGAAGATCCAGGTCTGGGAACGCCGGCGTACCGCTCGAGCCGAAAGGGCCGCCGCCGCCCCTCCCATGACCGTGAAGGCCAGGATCTGAAATGTCCCGAAGGGTTCCTGAGCCCCGGTGACCAGCCCCAAGACAACGGCCAGGATGAGGGCCATGCGACCATCCCAGAGGATGGCGACGGGAAGGATCACAAACGCAATGGGAAGGAAGGGCCAGTACTCATCCTGCAAGGACGAAATCCCGGCTCCGATCAAAAAGTAAACAGCTACCAGGAAGGAGAGGAGGAAGACCCAGCGATAGCTGCGGTAGACCTCGGGCCGATAGAAGAAGATGAGAACGCCGAAGACTCCCAGCAGGAGGAGATTCAATAGAAAGCTTCCCAGCTCCGAGCCCCAATCCCGACCCTGGTCCGGGATCCTGCCCGCGGCCTGCAGGGCGGCTTGATGGGCCCGCAGAGCCCGATACCTGAAGGGAGTGATCTGATTCCCCTGGCTGACGAAGACCTCTCCCACCACCACCGAATCACCTTCAGTGACCGGGATCGATTGTCGGGCGTTGGCCCGGGCCACACCGGTAGGGTTTACTTCGAAGGAGTAGGGAGATTCGAAGAAATGGGCGAGGAGGCTCTGGACGATAGACTGGGTTTCGGACGTGCTGGGCCCGATGGAGGCCCGAGCTTCGTTATAGAATTCCGTGCCCCAAAGCAAAAGATCGGCGTCCAGGGTCTCTTCCGACTGGTCTGCCCGGCGCACCTGGATCGCTCCGGCGCTGAGAATGGCCTCCTCCAGCTCGGAGTCGGGGTCCAGATATCGATCCGTCAGCTCTCTGACAACCGCCTCGGTAGCCCTGCGGAGGAACTGAAGATTCAGGGGATCCAAGAAGAAATCGGCTTGGGCGGCCAAGGAGTCGAGGCCCTCGGCCCGCAGTTCCC
>JABDNZ010000158.1 GCA_013043565.1 Gemmatimonadota bacterium
ATTCAACGCCTGACGTCCCCCGGGGGCCAGCCATCTACACGAACCTTCGAGTGGTTTTGGGGGACAGCGTTTCCTTCGCGGGCTTCGGGTTCTCGGCGCAACCCAGGGGGAGCATTCTGGCCACCGACGCTCCGGACCGGGTAACCACAGGGACCGGCGAAATAATTCTGACAGGTGGCCGGTACCGGGCCTATGGCCAAGACCTCACTATGGAACGCGGGCGGATTCTCTTTGCGGGAGGCCCCATCGACAACCCAGGGTTGGACATCCGGGCAAGCCGGACGGCCAGGGACGGGGTCGTGGCGGGACTCGATGTTGGTGGCACACTTCGTCGCCCTGAAGTCAACCTGTTTTCCGAACCGGTCATGATGCAGAGCGAGGTCATGGGCTATATCGTCCTCGGCCGCCCGCTCAGCTCGGCTTCCGCCTCGGAGGGTAGCCGCGTTGCGAACGCCGCCGCCTCCCTGGGCCTGAAGGGGGGAAACTTGCTGGCCAGCAGGATCGGTCAACGCTTCGGCCTATCTGAGGTCCGAATCGAAGCTGAGGGCCCCCTGGAGGAGGCCGCCCTGGTTGCCGGGAAATACCTTTCCCCTCAGCTGTACGTGTCCTATGGAGTCGGACTCTTCGAGCCCACCAACATCTTCCGGATGAGGTACCTGCTCTCAAGCCGCTGGACACTTCAGGCCGAAACAGGGAGAGCCGCAGGGGCCGATGCCCTCTATCGAATCGAGAGGGGACGATAGTGACGGAGGCTGTCTAGCTGAAGTGGCCCCATACCGTTGAACCACGGCTGATTCCAGTAGGATTTCCGAATGTGACCGAACGCTCCGCCCCGGAGTCTAGGGTTCGGACGGTACCGCATTCGATTTGCCCCGCTCAGCCGGGATCAGACTCCTTTGCCCGTCCAATGGCCAATCAAGAAAGGTGTGTTTCCTTCAGAAGGAGGAAGTTGTGAGATTGCCTACTGACTTTGGGTGGCGGCTTCGCCCGATGCTTGTGCTCCTCGTCCTTGCAGGCGCGCTCACCTGCACCGGAGGGTGTGGAGGCGACGGCTCTTCGGTTACCGGGCTGGACATGGAGGACCTGGTAGGCACGTATTCCCTCACCAAGCTCTCCTTCGACCCCCAGGGCGCGCTTCCGGAAGCCGATATCCTCGGGGCTTTGGGGACGGTTCCGGAACTCATCGTCACGACCAACAACCAGGCCCAGATAGTCTACCGGGATCCGATTTCAGGGCTCTTTTCCACGATTTCCGCCTCCACCAAGGCCACCAAGACAGGACTCAGGGTGAGTTTTGGAGGAAACTCGGCCTATGCCGACCTTCTACTAGCCCGGAGCATGGACTTGGTCTTTTCGGAGGCTCCGGGGACTCTGTCCTTCGACGATGAAAGCCCCGACGGTGTTCGAAGGCAGAAGTTGACCCGCTTGATTCAGGATTGGGCAGGGGAGCAGCTTTTCGACCCGGTTCCGGGGCGCCTCAGGGTCACCTTCCAGCGGAAGTAGGGTTCGAGCACTTCTTGGGGGTTTTCCATGCGGGTTAGGAGACGAGTCTGGGAGATCCTCGAGATCGCCCAGACTGGTGACGGCAAGAGCCGAGCCTTTGACCTTGCCATCCGTGGTTTGATTGCCCTCAACGTTCTGTCGGTCATTCTCGAAACCGTTCCGGAAGTAGAGGCCACCGCCGGCTCCTGGCTTCGATGGTTCGACATCTTCTCCGTGGCCGTCTTCAGTGTAGAGTACGTGCTGCGTGTGTGGAGTTCGGTAGAAGGTCCGGCCCGTCACGGACCGATTTCGGGAAGGGTTCGCTTCGCCCTCACCCCTCTCCTCCTCATCGACCTGCTGGCTGTTCTCCCGTTCTTCCTGCCCATGACCGGGGTCGACCTGCGGATCCTGCGTGGAGTCCGGTTGTTCCGACTCTTCCGCATCCTCAAACTCGCTCGGTACTCGGAGGCCCTGCGAACTCTTGGCCGTGTGTTTGCCAGGCGTCGAACGGAGTTGGCACTCACTCTGGCCATGGTTGGATTCCTCCTGTTGCTGGCATCGGCTCTCATGTTTTTTGCCGAGCATGGTGCACAGCCCGAGAGATTCCCGAGTATTCCAGCGGCAATGTGGTGGGGTATAGTGACGCTTACGACTCTGGGGTATGGGGATGTTTATCCTATTACCATCGTGGGGCGCATGTTGGGAGGGGTCTTTGCCCTCGTGGCGATCCTTCTCATCGCCATGCCCACAGCCATACTGGGGTCTTCGTTCATGGAAGAGATGGAGCAGGGGAAAAAGGCAGAGAAGGCGGTGGGCGGCACCTGCCCTCACTGCGGTGGCCCTCTCGGAGGTTAGGGAAATCAATCCCACTTTCCGGCAACTCGATCCGACACCACTAAACAGGAGAACAAATGGCTAAGCCCCTCGGACGAATCCGCAGCCGGCTCGTATCAGGGGTAGCGGTACTCATTCCTCTATTCGTCACCTTCTTGATCCTCAGGGCGCTCTTCGGTTTCACCGCCGGAATCCTTCTCCCGTTCCTCGATCCGGCGGTGGAGAACTGGCCTCCCGCGGCCCGTGCCGCACTCTCCTTGGTCATCCTTCTTCTGGTCGTTTTTGCTTTGGGCGAGCTTGCCACTCACCTCGTTGGCCGAAGGATCATCGGGTTGGTAGAGGCCCTCTTGCTGAAGGTTCCAGTGGTTCGGGTCATCTACAAGACCTCCCGGCAGGTGGTCTCGGCATTCGAACGGGGAGAACGTTCCGCATTCCGATCTGTGGTCTTGGTCGAGTTTCCCCATCCTGGATTGATGTCCATCGGATTCGTCACATCGAGTTTCGAAAAGCCCGATGGCTCTGGATGGCACACAGTTTTTGTGCCGACCTCGCCCAACCCTACCTCGGGGTTTCTCCAGGTCGTCCCATCCTCCTCCGTGGTTTCGACAAAGTTCACGGTCGAGGAGGCTTTTCAGATGGTGATGTCCGTGGGTGTGATGAGTCCGGCGGAGCTGAGGGACATCGTATAAGGGGAGTCACTCGAGACGCACCGCTTAGGGGGCAGGGGCCCAGACTGGCAGGCCTTCAGGGGGAGGGTTTGCCGGGCAGCCCCACCACCCCGTCCGCCGCCAACCGGTCCACTTCTTCGGAACCGTAACCCAACAATTCCTCCATGACTTCCCTGGTATGTGCCCCCAGGGCTGGAGCCGCATCCAGTGGAATTTCCGGTGCTGCGGAGAGATGGGGTACACTCCGGGCGAAGGTGTAGCTCCCGACTTCCGCGTCGTCAATTTCCGCCAGCATCCCACGGACTTCGAAGTGGTCATCGGAGAACACGTCTTCGGCGTTGTAGACCGGTCCCGTGGGCATCCCGGCAGCATTGAACGCATCCACGACCTGATCCCGGGTCTTGTCGGACATCCATTCCTCCAGAACAGGTTGGAGGAAGTCGGCGTTGGATGCCCTGCTGGTTCCTGTCGCGCTACGGGGGTCATCGATCAGGTCGGGGCGGCCGATGGTGGTCGCCAGGCGACCCCAGATACCATCGTCGGGAACGTTCAGCGCCACGTATCCGTCGGAACACTTGAATGCCCCTCTGGGCCAGAGGTGTTCTAGCTTCCCACGCTGCGGGGGAGTCCCGCCTACCGAGTAGAGGGCCACCATCCGCTCGTTCAGGGCCAGCATGTTGTCCAGCAGGGAGATGTCCACCATTTGACCCTCTCCCGTTCGTTCCCTCATGAAAAGCGCCTGCATGATTCCGAATGCGCCCACCATCCCGGAATACACGTCGGCAAGGCCGTAGAGCGTGAAGGTGGGGGGGCGATCCTCGAACCCGATCAGGTCCATCACACCGCTCATGGCCTCGGCCACGATGTCGAAAGCAGGGCGCTGGGAGTATTCGCTCTCGAACCCGGGCATCCGCCCGAAGCCGGAGATCATCGCGTAGATGATCCGCGGATTGATTTCCTTCAGGCCATCATACCCGACTCCGATCTTGTCCATGGCCCCGGGGCGGAGATTCTCCACTACGACGTCCGACACCTCGGCGAGCCTTTGTAACACCTCCCGGCCCTCCTCAGCGCGCACGTTCAACGCCAGGCTCTTTTTGTTCCTGTTGTAGGCCATGTACCCCCCGGCCTTCTTGGAGCCGTCCTTCTGAGCGAACGGGGGGATCCCTCGCCGGGGATCGCCGACCCCTGGCCGTTCGATCTTGATCACCTCGGCGCCGGCGTCGGCCAGCAGCATGGTGCAGTAGGGGCCCGCCATGTACTGCTCGAGCCCTAAGACCCGGGTGCCGGAAAGGGGACGGACGATTCGATCGGTCATGCGATTCTCTCCCAAAAACGTGCGGAAGCCATGTACTTGGTCAGGACCCCTGGGCCTCCACCAGCGTGGATACGCCCATCCCCACCCCGACGCATAGAGTGGCCAGGCCGTAGAACGGGCGAGACTCGATCCGGGCCCGCCGCTTCATCTCGTGGAGGAGGGTCACAAGAATCCTGGCGCCTGAGCAACCCAGGGGATGTCCGAGGGCGACTGCGCCCCCGTTCACGTTGGTGATCGCCGGGTCCAACCCCAGCTTCCGGATCACGCCCAGGGTCTGAGCAGCAAACGATTCGTTCACTTCCACCAGGCCTAGTTGATCCAAAGTCATTCCCAGGCGCTCCAGGAGCTTCTCGGTCGCCGGAACCGGGCCGTACCCCATGACTCCCGGATCCACACCGGCCACGGCCGACCCAAGCCATCGGGCCATGGGATGTAACCCCAGCTCGTCGGCCTTCTCTCGTGTCATGAGAAGGAGGGCTGCTGCCCCATCATTGATTCCGCAGGAGTTCCCGGCCGTCACCGTTCCCCCGGCCCGGAAAACGGGTCGCAGCTGGGCCAGCCGGTCCATATCCACATCCAGAATCAGGCGGTCCATCTCCCTTTGATACCGAGGGTGTTCGTCGGTATCCACGAGGATAGGGTCGCCCTTTCGCTGAGGAACTGAAATGGGGTGGATCTCGTCTTTGAATCTTCCAGCTTCGATGGCGTTTACGGCGCGGCGATGGCTCTCCAGCGCGTAGGCGTCCTGATCTTCCCGGTGATTCCCATCTCCTCGGCGATGTTCTCCGCGGTTTCCCCAAGGGAAATGATGGGGTAGAGGGCATCCAGCTTCGGGTTGTTGAAACGCCACCCGACCGTGGTGTCCCAAATCTTTGGGTGGCCCACGGGCTGGGGACGTTCGGGCTTCGGCATGGACCAGGGGGCTCTGCTCATGCTCTCCACGCCGCCAGCCACGCAGACATCGCATTCCCCGGCCAGAATGCCTTTGGCGGCTTGATTCACAGCCTCCAATCCGGAGGAGCAGTTCCTGTTCACGGTCACTCCTGCCACCGTGACCGGCCATCCTGCCAAGAGTACCGACATGCGCGCTACGTCCCGATTGTCCTCCCCAGCCTGGTTCCCGCAGCCAACGTAGACGTCATCGATGATCCCGGGATCGATCCCCGTTCGCCTCTGGAGACTTTTCAGGACTTCCGCGAGGAGGTCATCTGGGCGGACACCGGAAAGACCCCCGTTGTGTCTTCCTACCGGGGACCGGACCCCGTCGACAATCACCACCTCCGTCATTTTCTCAACTCCTCGATAAAGTCTCCGAAACGCTCCGCGGCCCTTTGCAGCCGGGGGTGGAAATCCCTGATGAAGCGCTCGGGATCCGGGTCGTTCCGGAAAGCTGCTACCAGTCTGTCGGCCTGGTCATCATCGGCCAGATCGATGAAAGAAGAGGAAACTCGGAGGCAAAAGTCCCGAACCGAGTTGAAGGCGGAACCCGGCAATGCCGCGATCTCGTACTTCTCCAGGAGGTGGGTGGCGAGCTCCTCATCGTTGTTGATTCCCCGGTCGTTCAACGGTTCCCGCCACTCATCGAAACAGGGGAAGACATAAAACGCACCGGATGGCTCCACACATTGCACTCCCAAGCGAACCATGAGGTCGTAGAGATAACGGGTGCGGATCGCATGCATTTTGGCACACAGGTCAACATAAGCATCAATCTCCGGATCCCCACTGTAGGCAACCAGGGCGGCGTACTGGACCGGTGCCGCGACGCACGACCAGACATTGGTGGCAATGCTGGTGAGTGCCGTGGCCAGGGCTTTTCCACCCTTCGTAGGGGGCACCACTGAGGCTCCAATGCGCCATCCACCGAGGGAAAGGTCTTTGGACAGTCCGCCCATGATCACGGTTCCCTCTCGGTAGTATTTCCCAAAGGAGACGAACGGGATATCCGAAAAGGCTGTCCGGGCGTAGATCTCGTCGCTGACGACCATGAGCTCGTGCTCTCGGCAGAACTCGGCCAATGCCTGGTTCTGCTCCGCCGATCTCATGGTTCCCGTGGGGTTGTCAGGGTTGTTCAGAATCAGGACCTCTGGGTTCCCCAGGTCATGGTGAGACGCCTGGAGAGCCGCCCGAAGCTCCTCGGTCCCTACCAGGTAGCGGTTTTCCGGGTAGGTCGGGACCCAGGTGATGGGCTTCCCGATAAGGTGCACCTGGGGAGCGTAGGTCACCCATGACGGTCGAGGGATGATGATCTCCTCACCAAGACTCTGGAGGGTGGCGAAGATCAACGATTTGCTCCCTGGGCCTGTGACCACCTGGTCGGGTGCGACATCCAGGTCATAGACCCTCCCGTAGTG
>JABDNZ010000159.1 GCA_013043565.1 Gemmatimonadota bacterium
GGAGGGGCCTATATCGCCGGTTTCAAGTGGGGCCTCGAACGGGAGTACGACCTCTTCTTCGAAATGGATGCGGATCTTTCCCATCCTTCCGAGATGATTCCGGCCATGATCGAGATGGCCCGAAAACACCCCGTGGTCGTGGGATCCCGCTATGTGGGTCGGCGGGTGAACGTGGTGAATTGGCCCCTGATGCGCCTCATTATCAGTGTTTTCGGGAGTATCTATGCACGGATGGTGACGCGGGTCCCGGTCATGGACGCCACCGGGGGCTTCAACTGCTGGCGGAGAGAGGTCCTGGAGGCCGTGGATTTGGATCGGGTCCAGAGCAACGGCTACGCCTTCCAGATCGAGCTCAAGCTCCGGGCCTGGAGAAAGGGTTTTCTGCCGGTGGAAGTGCCCATTGTTTTCACCGAGCGAGAGACGGGCTCCTCGAAAATGTCCAAAAAGATCGTCGCGGAGGCTGTCTGGAAGGTGTGGAAGCTGAGACTCATGGACCTTTTCGGACGTCTGTGAGGCTCGACGCACCGTGCCCCTCACCTACCTCCTCTATCGCTGTCCCCGTTGTGGAAACGATCCCCTCGAGGGGTCCAAGGACGAGGCCAACTGTCCCGCCTGCGGGTTAGCTTTCGCCAGGGGTGGGGAAGGGGGGTTGATTCGCATCCTGGACCCGTCGGGGGAGGCGTGGGAGGTCCCGGGCCACCGATTGGCCTCTGAGGTCCAGGGATGGACGGAAAAACGCCTGGCAGAGGACCGTCCCGGGGACGCCATCATCCATTCCGCAGTCGTAAGGGTCCGGCAATCCGGGCCGGAATCTCCCGTCCACTGGGGCGGGGGGTTACTTGGCTTCGCCGAAGCCATGGGGGAAGCAGTGGGGGGAATGCTCTTACTATCCCGAGAGGCCCTGACCTTCGATTCCGGGAAAAAAGCCGGGCCTCACCCCGGGAACCCTTCGGGACCTGGGCCGACCGGCCGAAAGACCTGGCCACTCCTGGACATCCGGGCCGTCCAGACGAGCTCGAGCACCCTTCAGTTCTCACCGGCCGACGGCGGCCTGGTGGAGTTCAAGTTCCCCGAAGACTCGCCATTCCGATGGGAAACGCTACTCAGGGGCACCCTCAAGAGGGTTTATCGGGCCGAAGGGTTGGGCGAAATCGTGGAATTCCAGCCCAGGATCGTAACGGAATGAGCTGGTACGAGGCTTTCCGGGTCGTTCTGACGCCCTTCGTCCACGCCGCTGCCCGGTTGGACGTGGTTGGTAGAGAAAACATCCCGTCCTCAGGTCCCTTTATTCTCGTGGCCAACCACCAGAGCTACCTGGATCCCATCATCGTCCAGGTTCTTTGCCCCCGACCCCTCCACACCCTGGCCAAAAGCACCCAGTTCACCGGGAAGTTCATGGGGTGGGTCATGCCACGCACAAATGCCATCCCCACAAGACGTTACCGTATAGAACCTCAAGCTGTACGTGTGGTTCTACGGCGGCTGGCCGAAGGGAAAGGTGTCGGGGTGTATCCGGAGGGAGAGCGGTCCTGGGACGCCGAAATCCAGCCCTTCAGGCGGGGAACCATCCGGCTTCTCCTGAAAGCCGGGGTCCCGGTAGTCCCTTGCGGCTTGGCCGGGGCCTACGACGTGTGGCCCCGCTGGAGCAAGAAGCTCAGGCGGGGGAGGATTAGAGTGGAGTTCGGGAAACCCTTCCAGTGGCCGACCATGCACGACCGGGCCGAAAGGAATGCCTTTCTCCCGGAAGCCGCGCGGCAGCTCAGGGAAACCCTGGTAGCCCTCAGCTCCTGGGAGCTTCTGGACCTGCCGGCAACCGACCCCGCAGGAGCCCTCCCGTCCTGGTTGGAGCCCTCCTGAACCAGCCGGGGCCAGGGGCCGCTTTCTGACACCCAAACGCCTCAGGGAAGGTCGGTGGAAGAAAACAACTTGACATAA
Organism: Gemmatimonadota bacterium; assembly: GCA_013043565.1. Taxonomy (GTDB): domain Bacteria; phylum Gemmatimonadota; class Gemmatimonadetes; order Longimicrobiales; family Gaopeijiaceae; genus JABDNZ01. Next base: position 1,936 of record JABDNZ010000159.1, read on the forward strand.
TATGTATTATGCGACGTTCTGGGACATCAATACGGCGCCGAAAACTGGGGAAAACCCCTTGGTTGGAGGCTTTTCGGGGACCCTGCCCTCAAACGGTCCCCGGGTGAGAATCAGGGCCGGCTGGACACCTCGGCCAAACGCATCAACCAGAAGGAGCGCTGGGGATCGCTCTCCTCC
>JABDNZ010000164.1 GCA_013043565.1 Gemmatimonadota bacterium
CGCGGGGGTCGTGTTGACCGGGGGGACGACCACCCTGCAGGGGACGGTGGAACTGGCCCAACAAGTCTTCGCGGCGCCGGTGCGGTCTGGAATCCCCAGCGACGGCCTTACGGGCTTGGCCGACTCTGTCGCCCTCCCACGGTTCGCGACCGTGGCCGGGCTGGCCCTCTACGGCGTCGACCGGTTCACCGAGACCGGTGAAGGCGTCTCCACCCTCACGTCCGGCCTGGTCACGAAGGTGGCCGGCTGGTTGAAAGAATTCTTCTGATGGCTGCCCGGATTATGGCGGAAGCCCTCAGTGATCGATTGTGGTCCATTTTTCACGAAACGGTGCCTGCTCGCACCATGTCCCGGAGGTAGGAATGATGATCTTTGAGTTTGAGGATACCCCGCTCAGCAACGCCAACATGAAAGTCATCGGCATTGGGGGAGCCGGGGGCAACGCCGTCAATAGGATGGTGGACGAGGATCTGGAGGGTGTGGAGTTCATCTCCGCGAACACCGACGCTCAAGTGCTCAAGGGGTCGAGGTCCCAGGTGACGATCCAGCTCGGAAAGAAACTGACCCGGGGTTTGGGCGCCGGAGCCCGGCCGGAGATCGGGCGCCAGGCACTGCACGAAAGCCGAGATGAAGTACGAAAGGCTCTGGAAGGCGCCGACCTGGTCTTCGTAACCGCCGGAATGGGCGGCGGCACCGGCACCGGTGCTGCTCCGCTGGTCGGGGAGATCGCAAGGGAGTTGGGCGCTCTGACCATCGGGATCGTCACCCGGCCGTTCTCTTTCGAGGGGAAGAAGCGGATGCGCCAGGCCGAACAAGGCCTCGCGGAGCTGCGGCGGACCGTGGACACCATGATCGTGGTGCCCAACGACCGGCTTCTGAGCGTAGTGGGGAAGGGCACGTCTTTCCGGGAAGCGTTGAAACGGGCAGACGAGGTCCTCCTGCATGCAACTCAGGGGATCAGTGACCTCATCAGAGTCAGTGGCGAGGTGAACGTGGACTTCGCCGATGTCCGGACGGTCATGGCCTGTCGGGGACCGGCCCTCATGGGCTCGGGCTTCGGAGAAGGGGACGATCGGGCTCAAGAGGCGGCCCAGGAGGCGATCTCTTCGCCCCTCCTGGACGACGTCTCCATCGAAGGGGCCAAAGGTGTTCTCATCAACATCACCGGCGGAATGGACCTGGCCATTGACGAGGTTTCCCAGATTTCTAGCATTATCCAGGAGGAGGCCGGCGAGGAGGCGGAGATCATCTTCGGCGCCGTCCACGATCCCGCCCTCGAGGGGCAGATCCGGGTTACGGTCATCGCCACCGGGTTCGATCGGTCCGATGTTCAGGAGGAGAACGTGATCCGCCACGAATTCTCCAAACCGGCCCAACCGCAAATTCAGGAGAGGGTGCAGGTCCAGGCCCAGCCGATCCAGCGAAAGGTTGTAGCGATCGGCGGAAGCAGCGAACCTATAGAGATGCCATTGCAGCGGTATCCGGATCGTGTCATCACCACGGAACAGATCCGGGAACTCGACATACCCACTTTCATCCGGCGACAGATGGACTGAGGCTTGAATGATCCGAACTCCCCGATTTTTTTCCCCGTCGGTCTTGATAGGGTTGGCAGGCGGGCTCGGCATTGCCTTTTTGATCGGGCATTTACTGACCTCCGGGATTCCGGAGGTTGGGCTGCTGGAGCCTGTTGCGGCGGCGCCGGCCGAACGACTGGAACAGTTGAAACTCCGGCGGGGACAAACCTTCGGCGAGATCCTCTCAAACGCGAGTATCGGTTGGTCGGATCAGAACTCCCTCCTCATGGCGTTTCGCGAGCAGGCGAACCCCAGGAGGATGCGGGACGAGAGCCGGATTACCCTCCGGTGGTTGCCGGGGGAGAACGTGCTCCGGGGCGTGGATGTGGCGTTGAACAAAGACGAAACGGTCCGCCTCCTCCGGGACGGGACGGGCTGGACTTCGGACCTGATCCAGACGCCGATCTGGGTCGACACCCTCTTCGTCTCCGGGGCCGTTCAGAGCACCCTCGACGGTGCCATCCACGGCAACTCGATTCTGGCCGAAATGTCCACCCCCAATCGAGCGTGGGTCGTGGACATGATGGACAAGGTGTTTCAATGGCAGGTGGATTTCAGTCGTCAGGTCAGAGAGGGCGACACGTACAGGTTCACGCTGGAGAGGGAGGTCCGACCTGACGGGACCCTTCGGGCGGGCCATCTCATCTCTGCGGAATACGTCAACGAGGGCACGGCCTATCGGGCCATCTGGTTCGACCCGAACGACGACGGATCAGGGACCTATTACGATGAGAATGGGAAGTCGGTTCGCCGAGCCTTCCTGATGAAGCCCATACCCCTGAGCCGCATCTCCTCGAGGTATTCAAACGCCCGAAAGCATCCCATCCTGAATACGGTCAGGGCTCATCGGGGAGTGGATTTTGCGGCGCCCACCGGCACTCCCATTCAGGCTACGAGTGACGGAGTGGTGATCTACGCGGACTGGAAGGGAGACCTTGGAAACCTGGTGGAGATCCGTGCACCGAATGGCTGGGTGAGCCGGTACGGGCACCTCAGCAAGTACCAACAGGGAGTAAGGGTCGGAACCCGTGTAAAGCAGGGACAAACCATCGGGTATGTGGGCATGACGGGACTGGCGAACGGCCCTCACTGCCACTATGAGCTCCGACGGAACGGCCGGGCCCTGGACCCCCTTTCCATCAATCTTCCTCCGGGAGACCCCGTGCCTACGTCTGCCTGGGGCCGGTGGGCACTCGAGTCGGGGGAACGCCTCGCCCTGTTGACGACCATGGATGGCCCCCCCATCGAGCGATTCGCCGAAGAGACGGAACCCGAGTCGGAAAAGGCCACACCGGAACAAGGGGGGGATTGACCGCAGGGGTCCGTACCCTGACCGTGTGGGGGCTCACTGAGCGTGGGGCCCCCTTTTATTTTCCCTCGACCGGGGTGTGTGGCCGACGCCGAGCGCGTCCGACGGCTCTGCCGCCGCATTCGACGGGCCCCTGAAAAGGGAACGAGAGAATCCAACGACCATGGCTCGACTCTTCCGAACCCGATCCGAAAAAAAAACCTCCCTCTGGGGTCGAGTGGTAAAGCTGGCCCTTACCGATGTCCGGGTCGCTGTCGGAGGTATGGACACGGACACGCTGGAGACACTGGAAGAACGACTTCTCGGTGCCGACTTCGGTGTTCCAGCCACTCTTCGGCTGGTGGACAAGGTCGAAGAGCTGGCCAGGAAGGGGAAGGTGAGGGGAAGGGATGGCCTCCGGGGAGCGCTCCAGGAGGAAATGGCGGCCATCCTCGCTCCGGCCTCGGAAGCCTTTCTGGGGGCCGCCGACTCGGGCCCCACGGTCTACCTCATCTGCGGGGTGAACGGCGTGGGGAAGACCACTTCCATCGCCAAGCTCGCCCACCGGCTCCTCCAGGAGGGCCAGTCCGTGATGGTGGCGGCTGCCGACACCTTCCGCGCAGGGGCTGTGGAGCAGCTCTCGGTCTGGGCCGAGCGGGTGGGTGCAGACTTCATCGGCGGGCAGAAAGGGGGCGATCCGGCTGCGGTGGCGTTCGACGCCATCGAAGCAGCCGAGACCAGGGAAACCGACGTGGTCCTGGTGGACACGGCCGGTCGGCTCCATACCCACAAGAACCTCATGGAGGAGCTCCAGAAGGTCGACAGGGTCGTGCAGAAGAAGCTTCCCGGCGCGCCCCACGAGACCCTGATCGTCCTCGATGCCACCATCGGCCAGAACGCCAGAGCCCAGGTGGAGGCCTTTTCCAGGTTCGTCTCCCTCTCGGGAATCATCTTGGCCAAGCTGGACTCCACCGCCCGAGGGGGCATCGTAGTCAATCTGTTGGAGGAGTTCGGTCTTCCGGTGAAGTTGGTGGGAACGGGAGAGGGATTGGAGGACCTCGAAGTCTTTGATCCGGAAGCCTTTGTGGAAGGCGTTTTTCAGGATAGCTGATGGCCCAGGATTTCTCCCAGCTCGATAAACCCGTTCAGTTCCTGAAGGGAGTCGGGCCCAAGCGCTCCGAAACCTTCGGACGCATGGGCATCGTCACCGCCAGGGATCTCCTCTATTACGTGCCCCGGAGGTACGACGACGCGTCCACGATTCAACCCCTGAGCAGTCTGGACGTAGGAATGGACGCCACTGCCGTGGGACGGGTCCGGAGCAAGGGGGTGATCCCCACCCGGTCCGGGTTCCGGATCTTCCAGGCGGTCCTCCAGGACGACTCGGGCATGATTACCTGTGCATGGCCTGGGCAGCCATGGTTGGATCGCCGGATCCGAAAGGGCGATCTCCTCCTGGTCACAGGTCCCGTGAAGTTCTTTCACGGGCGGCAGCTCCAACCTCGGGAGTTCACCCTGCTGGGAAGGGAGGAGGAAGAGGACGAGGAAGTCTTCGGAACCATTTTTGTCTCCTACCCCGCCAGCGAGGACATGCCACAGTGGGTCTTGAGGAGAGTGTTTAGCCGGAACCTCGATTGGCTTCTGAAGCAGATCGACACCGAGGAGTATCTGGGACCGTCGGAGAGGACGGAGCTGAAGGTGATCTCCCTGTCCTCGGCCCTGGAGGCTCTTCATCGTCCGACGAGCCTCACGCAGGTGGAGGCGGGCCGAAGGCGCTTGGCGTTCGATGAGCTTTTTTTCCTCCAGCTGGTCCAGGCGCAGGTCCGATTCCAGCAGAGGGAAGCCCAACCGGGAATCCAATTCAAGCGAACCAACGAGTTGATCAAGCCCCTCCACTCTTCGCTCCCTTTCGATCTGACCGGGGCCCAGGCCCGGGTCCTTCGTGAGATCTATGCCGATATGTCCTCGGACCGGCGCATGAGCCGCCTCCTGCAAGGGGACGTGGGATCGGGGAAGACCGTGGTGGCCCTCTTTGCGATCCTTCTGGCCTTGGAGAGCGGCCATCAGGCGGTCTTGATGGCCCCCACGGAAATCCTCGCGGAGCAGCATGCACGGAAGATCAGGAACATGTTGGATCCCCTGGGGGTGGAGCTCCTTCTCCTGACGGGCAGCATGACGGCCGGTCAAAAAGCCGAGGCCCATTCGGCCCTCG
>JABDNZ010000167.1 GCA_013043565.1 Gemmatimonadota bacterium
GACCTACAGTCTCGACAAGCACGGCTTCCTCGATTCCCCTGAGCAGTGGGACGAGGTATTCGCCAATGGGATTGCCAAGGTGGTCGGAATCCCAGGAGGTCTCACCGACCGGCACTGGCGAATCATCAGCTACCTCCGTCGGAAGTTCCTGCAGGAAGAGACGGTTCCGGTCGTTGTCATGGCCTGTGCCGAGAACAACATGCGGCTGTCGGAGTTGAGGTTCCTTTTCCCGGCGGGATATCATCGGGGAGCCTGCAAGATCGCTGGGATCAACCACCGTTTCATGTATGAGACCAACTACTGGCTGACGTACGAAACGTGGGCTCCCCTCAAACCGAGATACGACCTGGACCAGGTGGGGTTCTTGAAGGATCACACCACATGGGACGAAGACTTTGTCGATACGCTGATGGGCCAGCTCCAGCCGCCATCCACCCCGACGGAAAGGCATATGCAGGTGGTGCGGTATTTGCGAGACTACTTCGTCGTGAACGGCATGATCCCGCCGGTTTTCGAGGCCTGCACCGCCAACGACCTAACCCTCGAGGAGCTGAGAACTCTCTTTCCTGCCGGTTATCGGAGGGGAGCCTGCAGGATGGCGGGTTTGCCCTTCTACGGGTAAAAACTCACTGAAGAGTTGGTTCATTCGCGATTCGGTACAGTGACCGGTCCGGGGGATTCAAACTCCGGTCCGGTTGGTTCCTTCCAGCTCCCGCTGGATCCGTTTGGACGTCGCTGTGACGGAGAGGCCACCCAGTGCCGTGCACCGAAGCTCATGGGGCATGGCCTTCCCCACGTCGTCCATGGTCGCAATAACCTCGTCTAGCGGGATGACCTCGTCGAATCCAGCCAACGCCATGTTCGCGCACCCGACAGCGTTGCTGGCCGCCAGGACGTTCCGGCCAAGACACGGGACCTCGACCCGGTTGGCCACCGGATCGCAGATCATCCCCAACGTGTTCTGGAGGGCCATGGACGCTGCGGCCAGGGCTTGAGCCGTGGATCCGTTCCTGAGTGTGACCAGGGCTGCCGCTGCCATGGCCGAGCCGGCCCCGCACTCTGCCTGACAACCGCAGACCTCGGCGGCGAAGGTCGAGCCAGCGGTAATGAACACCCCAACCAGTCCTGCGGCCAGCATGGCTTTGGCCATCTCTTCGGTGGAGGCCTCGGCCTCGTGCCCGGCTCCCACCACCGTCGCGGGCAGAGCACCACAAGAACCTGCGGTGGGGGCCGCCACGACGACGCCCATGGAGCTCTTCACTTCCATGATGGCCGACGTATAGAGGATGATTCGGTTCAGGATCCCGACATCCAGTAGCTCACCCGCTCTCAAGCGCTGGTCGTAACGGCCGGTCTGAGGGGGAAGAATTCGGTCCTGAAAAGCCGTCCCGGCCAGCCCTTCATCAACGGACTGCTCCATGATTCGGAGGATGTCCTCCATTCTCCGAAGGACCTCCTCCGCTGACATGCTCCCGCGGGCACTCTCGTAGTCGACGGCCAGTTCCCAGAGTGAGGTATTGTCGCGGTCAGAGTCCTTCGGGATTCCATCCACCCGGAGGAAAGGCACCTTCATGCCGCTCCTGGATTGAACCGGGAGCACCGGTGCAAGAAACCGGACCTCCGACACCCCGATCTCATCCAAGCTCTTACGCAGACTTTTTGTGGATGGGAAACTTCCTGATTTGATCTGGAGAATACCGCCAGCCTCGGACCGGTGGAGATGCACTTCCTCCGCCTCCAGATCGGCTTCCAGGCACTCTACGAGGTGGGCGAACACGTCCTCTGTTTGATCCGGTCCTCCATCCTCCCCCTCCTTCACTCCGGCCAGAAACACCAGGGTCTCATGGAAATCACCCGCCATGGACACTGGTAAACCATCGATTTCGTCGACTCGAATGATCCCGCCGCCTGTTGAGACGGCGACCATCCGGTGTTCAAGGCCGGGCCCTTTTAGAGTCAAACGGTATGTGTTTGGATGGTATGCCGGAAACTCGGTGATCCGAACCTCGGTTTCGATCCCGGCCTCCAACATGGCCTCAGCGGAGTTGACCAAGCGCTCGTCCGCTGCGTCCCAACCCAGGAGACCACCAAAAAGGCCCATGTCGGAGCCCTGGCTCTCGTGAGTGGTAGCAAGGGAACCGTCGGGATGGAACTCGATCAGGACCTCCTGGATCTCACCTCCCATGAGGTCCCGGGCAAGCCTACCGATCCGCACGGCCGCAGCGCAGTGGGAGCTGGATGGGCCCCTCATGACGGGCCCGATCACGTCGTTGAAGATGGACGGGGGGAGCACAGGCGATCCCCCGGCCAGAATAGGCAACCCGGATTCACCTCCCATCATCGGATTCCTCCGAACCATTCCCGAACTGGCTCCAGGTCCAGGACAAAAGCGCTACGGCCGTGGGTGCCGATCACCAATTCCCCCTCTCCCTCGTGAATGTCCAAATCATGGACCGGGGTGGTCGGAAGGCGGGAGGAAAGGGAATGCCACGTGGAACCCCCGTCTCCGGTCACAAACACTCCGAGATCGGTCCCGGCGTACAAGAGGTCCGGCTGGACTGGGTCCTCCTGGACTGCGTTCACCGATTCATCCGGAAGGTCGCCGGCGATGGAGGTCCAGGTGGCACCGTGGTCGTCCGACCGAAAGAGGTAGGTCCGAAAATCATCTTCCCGGAACCCGGTCTGGGAAATGACGACTCGACCGGGCTCATGACGGGAGGCAACAATCCTGCTTATCCATTTCGTGGGTAAACCCTCATTCACCCTTCTCCAGCCCTCTCCCCCATCCTGGGTTCTCCAGACGGATCCCCCCTCGGTACCCACGTAGATCAGCCCTGGCTCGAGGACGGACTCGGCAATCATGGTGATGGTCCCGAAGGGTACGACGCCCCTGGGTCCTTCAGGGGAGTCCGACAGGTCCGGGCTGACGGCCTCCCAGGTCTCACCCCGGTCCCGGGACTTCAAGAGTCGGTTCCCGCCCAGCAGGATGGTGAAGGGATCGAAATGGGAGATGACAAAAGGAGTGTACCAACCGGAACGCCATGCCCATTCCACACCCCTCACCCTCGGGCGAATGCTCTTGGCGGCCCCCGTCAGGACGGACTCCTGGGTGATATTCATACGACGAAGGGCGCCGTGCTGGTGTTCATAGTAGACAAAAGCGCTGTCGGTGGGATCCAGGTAGGTATCGAAGGAATCACCCCCTGTCCACTGGTCCAGGTAGACGTTCTCCCAGGGGTCCCAAACAGCGTCTCCGATGGGAATGTGGCCGGGGCCGTAGAGAGCGGCATTGTCCTGGGTTCCCCCGAAAATCCGGTACGGGTCGGATTGATCCAGAGATATGGAATAGAACTCGGCGGCCGGGATATTGTTGTGGTGCAGCCAGCTCTCACCGCGATCCCAGGATTGAAACAACCCGCCGTCGTTTCCGAGAAGGACCCTGTCGGGGTTGAGAGGATCGATCCAGATCTCGTGGTGATCGAGGTGCATGATCACACCTCGGGTGTCGTGCATCCGGATGATCCTCTCACCTATGCGGCTGAAGGTTCGTCCGCCGTCTTCCGAATGAAAGGCCCGATTCCCGAGGATGAAGAGGTCGTCCGGGTCCTCCGGTGAAACCCGGATGTCGGTGAATTTCCAGCCGTAGACCCCAAACACAGAGTAGAGGTCGCTCTCATTCACCCTCCGCCAGCTTTCCCCGCTGTCATCGGACCGGTAGACCTCCCCACCGATGATCTCCCGGTCTTCGATAGGGCTCGAGCTCCAGTTGTCCACGAAGGCATAACCGACCCCGTCCCCGCTGGGAGCCAAATCCAATCCGATGCGTCCCAGGGGACCGGGAGGGAGACCCGCCTCCACCTTCTCCCAATGGTCTCCTCCGTCGGTGGATCGGTAGATCCCGCTCTCCAAACCGGCCTCAACCGGCTTCCCACTCACCGTTTCCCATGCCGAGGCGAGGAGGATGTTCGGGTCTGACGGGTCCATGACCAGATCCACCACGCCGGCATGATCGCTGACGAAGAGGAGGTGCTCCCAGCTCTCCCCTCCGTCCGTTGTACGGAAGACTCCGCGCTCGGAGTTCGGCGACCAGAAGTGGCCCAGTGCCGCGACGAAGACGACATCTGGATTGGTGGGATGGACCAGGACCTTCCCGATGTGATGAGTGTCGGCCAGCCCCATGTGCCGCCAGCTTTCCCCGGCGTCGACCGACTTGAAGACCCCGGTGCCGGAATAGGAATAGCCACTGTGGCGCGGTTGGGTTTCACCGGTTCCCACCCAGACCACCTCTGGGTCACTGGGGGCAATGGCGACGTCCCCGATGGAAAAAGACGATTCCTTCTCGAAAATTGGAGTCCAGGTCGTTCCGTTGTTTTCGGTCTTCCAGAGGTTTCCAGAACCGATCCCGACGTAAATGACCCCGTGATTCCCGGGAGGAACGGCGATGGCTTCCACGCGAGCGCCGGCCTGCATGGGGCCCACGGCCCGCCATTCCAGCTCGCGAAAGGGCGACTCGGCTTCCATCCGTTGGTGAAGTTCCCAGGCCCGAAGGCGCTCCCCGGCCTCCGTTGGTTGGGCACCTGCGCCCGGGACAATGAGTAAAGAGGTGAGGACGGTGAGCGGGGTAAGAAGCGCCCGGGATGAAACCCACATTGTCATGCTCACCCTTCGGCCATCCACTCGTCGAGAAACTCCAGAATGGCTTGTTCGTTGTACGACCGCCCTTCCTCGAGCTCAACCGTGTTCTTCGAGTAGAGGAGCGTGCCGTCCTTCTCCAGGACGTAGAGGTGGGGATAACCCTGGATCCTCGGATACTGTCCCAAGAAAGCCTCATTTCGGTTCTTAGAGTCGTAGGTAACCTTCATGATGAGGAAACCGGCCTCGATTTTCTCAGAGATGGACGAGTGATCGTGGATGTATCCGTCCAGAAGCTTACACCAGCCGCACCAATCCCCACCGACCTGAATGAGGATTCTCTTCCCTTCTGCCTGGGCTCGCTCAACCGTGGCCTTCAGGTCCTCGGCCGGATCCCGGTCCACACCGTACTCGGCCACGGTGTAGAAAGAGGCAGGTTCCTGAGGAGCAACCTGTGCGAAGGCGGAGGACAAGGAAAAGAGGGGGAATCCGAAAACCAACGCCAACCGCAAAGTGGAGCGTTTCATGGGCGAACTCCTCACGAAGGATATCCTCGGGGTCCGGACCGGTGTTGAAC
>JABDNZ010000172.1 GCA_013043565.1 Gemmatimonadota bacterium
CAGGGCAATCAGGCACGGGCACTCCGGGCAGAAGTCGAGAGGATCGACTGCCTTGCGCAGCGGGGGGTGGAGTTGGGCCTGGACTGCCTAGAAGAACTTCAGCTCTTCAAGGAAGAGGCCAAAGCCGCTGGGTTGTGGGAGGTGTTCCACAAAGCCTTAGACGTCGAAGCACACGAACTTGAACGTGAAGGAGACCTAGAAGGCGTCAGGTCTGTCCTTGGCCAAGCACACAAATTCCGTAACCGGGGAACCCCGGCGGCTCGCTCCAGGGCAAGAGCAATGATGGCGTTAAACATCTACTTCGGCTCATCGGAAGCCGGTTCTCCAAGAGAAAGTCTGAAGGCAGCCAGGAGTTCTGTGGATATCGCCCTAAGCACCCGCAGGGATGAGTTGATACTGCACGCTCTAAACCGGCTCATACTGGTGCTCCACTACCAGGGGAGGTTGCAGACGACAGAGGGACAAAAAGCCCTGGCGGAGGCCGAATCAAGGCTTGGCACCTGTGGTGACCTTATTTTGAAATTCCACATAAAACTGAATCCTGCTGTGTGGCAACTGGAGATCGGGGAGCATGAGTTAGCTCGGACGGCACTTGAAGCATTGGAGGGCTTGGTAAGCGGTAAGAACACCAACGTCGCGAGAGCAAAGCTGAAGCTCAACCTTGGCGAAGTTGGGCTGGTCTCAGAGGATTTTGCATTGGCCGAAGCCTCCTTCCTTGCCGCCGAAAGGCTAACGACCCAACCATCCCCATACTACTTCCCAACCCTGATTGCCGCCGGTCTAGGCCTGTGCGGGCTTCTTACTGGGAACCTGGCCGAAGCCAGAGAACGCGAGTCGCAGCTCCCAGATTTCCCAGAGTTTTGGACTTACGATCCAACGATCGTGGCCACATTCAAGGCCCGGATGTTAATGAAGCGAAGGGACCCTCTTCGAGCTATTTCGCTTCTATCACAGACACGGGAAGGGATTAAAGACCGGCTACTGCCTGCTTGGCTCCGGCTCACGCTGGAGGAAGCAACGATGTGCCGACGGCACTCGCCGGAAAGAGCCGTTAAGATCGTTGAAGAGGGACTGAAGGTTGCTAATGACCTGGGGCTTAAGGAGCGTATCCATCAGCTTCAACGGCTGAAGAATGCGCTCGGATGAGGCGCTCTCCGCACACACGTCACAAGACTGAGGCGGCTCTTCGGTCGAAGGGCCTCAGGTGCGAAGCAGGCCGAAGGGAAGGACCTACCTAGCCGAGGCCTTTGGTCGGGTACCAACGGACATTTCGGCCGTCTCCTCCGAATCCTCGGCCTCGGCCTTCTGCAGGAAAATCTCTGCCTGGTGGGCCTCGAGAACATCTCCAGTGATCGAGGCCTTCACCACCTCCAAATCGAACTGACTACCGCTATAAATAACTAACTGCTCTCTGACCTGCTCCAAAGTGAGGGCCCGCCGGTAGGACCGATCTGATAACATCGCATCGATCGCATCACAGACCTTGATGATCCTTGCTCCGAGAGGAATCTCATCACCCCTGAGTTTATCGGGGTAGCCCTTCCCGTCGACCCGCTCGTGGTGACCTCGCACGGCGGCAATCACATCCGGGGAAAACGAGGAGAGCTGTTCCAGAACCTCGACACCCTTTAAAACATGCGATTGGATAACCTCCCGCTCCTCAGGCGTTAGGCCAGACGGCTTGGAAAGAATCTCAGTGTAAGTTGACTCGATCTTCCCAATGTCGTGGAGCATCGCCGCTCTCTCAACGTCCTTCTGCTTTTTGAGCGAAAGCCCCATCGCGTCGGCAATTCTCACCGCGAGGGATGCCACCCTCAACGAATGCCCTGAGGTATATGGGTCCCTCGTCTCAATTGCTTTCACAAGAGCCGTAAGGAGATCGCGGTTGGCCCTCTCAAGCTCGAGGATTCTCAGGTAGGCTTGCCGGATGAAAAGGAGTGGCAGAACAATAATGAACAGGCCGGGCACCCCCAACTGGAGGTAGAGGAGGGCTACGGCTATTGCGATCGGACTTACCAAGAAGTCCAGCGCTAAGTTGGTTCCCGTCCGGCCGACAAGACCCAACCACACCTTCCTGAGCCTCACTCTCTCATTCAGTGCAATCGCAAGCGATACTGCGCCGTGATTCAGAATTAGAAAGACAAACCCGAAGGTGACGAAAGCCACGGTTGTGATGAGGTAGTCTGGCTGAGGCAAAGAACCGCTTCCGTCAGGTACCCCAAGAGCTCCAGAGTTAAAACGTTCCCACGCCAGGCCAGCAACAAACGTTGAGAGTATGTACTGGGAAGAGTTGAAAACCGCTCGAATCAACTCTTTCTTTCGGAGAAAGAACTCCGCCGTGATTCCAGTTACGGCAATAAAGAGAACCGTGGCTTCGGAGCCGAACAGAACAATCGAAACCAAGAGCGGCAGGAAGATTATCGAGGACGTACTTCCGGCACTCTTGACCACGGTTATGGTCAATGTCCCCGTTTCGGCGCTAAGCCCGAGGAAGATCAGGGCTAAGAGACCGACGCCCGGATGGAATCGGTATTCAGAGAGTCCCGCGCCAAAATCGAATGTGGCGAAGGTTTGAAGTGCAGACCAATCAAGGAATACCAGCGCCCCAACCGCCAGGAGGGCTGTAATACCCACGTAAACCTTGATAGGGCTGAGCTTCATAAGAAGGATACCCCTCGTCCCACCCACTATCGACCCTTACCAGCCTGCGACGCCTCGTACGAGCGTCAGTAACATGCCGAAAAACTCAAACAGATTCGCGAACATGCGCAGTCCCCCTTTCTTGTTCCGGAGTCAGCTTCAGTAACTTCGGGAAGCTGCTGCGCTCCGCTCATCCGCTTACGCTTCGCTCTGGTGGGCCGAGGGGGTTTCTCCTTTGTAGAAGGTTCTACAGCCTATTTCATGGGGAGGCTTGCGGGCCTAGGCCTAAAGTCGGCCCCGGACCCACCGATCGGTGGCCTGGAGGGTGGCCAGAATCACTGCTCGGTCGGACGTGTCATCCACCGCCGAGGCTCCGGCCAAGTGCGCAATCTCTCTGTCGCAGATCGCGTTTACGCCCACCAGGACGTAACTCCGGTCGAATGCCTCCACCACTCGTACTCCGTCGAGCGTCAGGGTGACTTCCGGCTTCGAAGTCCCCTCACGCAACATGCTCACGATCTTCCCTGTGGCAGAAATCGTCGCCCGTGCGACGGTTTCAAACCGGGAGCGGGTGAGATCGGTGCCAACCGCGTCACCGACATACTCGGTTCCTTCCCACTCCAAACTCACTGCCACTCTGACCGTGCGGGCCCTTTCCATCTCGACCTTGTGCCGTCGGAATAGGATCCGGGCTCCGAGGCCAGGTGTGATTTTTTCGATCAGCACGGGCTTTCTAGCCTCAGGTTCTTCTTTCGGCGGGGGTGGATCGGAGGACTGGGCCACCGAGATCTTCCGGTGATCCACCTCCAGGTGGAATCTTGCCTTGAGAGCCGATTCCACGTTTCGAACCGTTTGCTTCGCCGCCACTTCGGTGGTCGTGAGGAGATGAATCTCCTCGATCTCCCCTCCCGGCCGGGCTACGATACGCACCGATAGGATGCCCGGTAGGGAACTCAACAGGTCCTCGGCTCGCTGGATTGTCCAGCCACCCTGCTCAGGTTGTAGTCCTTCTGTTTGAAGAGCCACTAGCGAGCCTGCCACCCCTTGGCGGCGATCAATGGGGACCTGCGGTCCCGTGAGTGCGAAAGCGAACCCCGCATTTTTTCCAATTCCCTGTTTGAAGTCCCCCTTAAATCAAAGGGTCAGCGAACAGGAATCAAATGTTTACGACACGCCGAATTACTATTGCCACAGAGGGGGTCCGATGTCAAGAAACAGGTTTCCTGGAAATCCTGGGAATTCCCGGGGCGGACACACAAAACCGCCGTCCGTCGAGAAACCGTTTCCCGCCTGCCTTCACACGGACCAGTTATCTAAGGAGGGGCTGTCCATCAAGATCGTCAGGTACCGGGATCCCGGCAAGTTCGGCCAGGGTCGGCGCGATATCCACTGTCCGGACCGGATCGGACGAGCTCCCCATCGCGACCCCAGGGCCGAGGAAGACCAGTGGGACATGCCGATCATAATAATACGGTGTCCCGTGCCCGGTCCCGAGCGGGGCAGGATCTGGGTAGTAGCCTTCGATAAACCGGAAGACGACACCGGAGCCCTGGCTACCATACCCACCAATCCACCGCTCCGGATGATAGGAGTTCCTCATCAGCGTTACGAACGAATCGGCCGCCGGGGGCGTGGTGAGCTCCAGGATACTCAAGGCGTCGCCAATGAAGGGAAGCGCTTCGAGAGCCAGAACCAACGAATCTGCGATCTCCTGAGGATCTCCTTCGGATTCACGAAAAGCCCGGAAAGTCGCTCGTAGCTGTGTCAAGTCCTCCCTCGTCGCGCGACTCCCCACTCCACCTTTCTCGGCCAGGTGTTCCGGGATGGAGATCGCGCCATGATCACCCGTCAAGGCCATGACCCACCTACCCTCACCCACCTCCTCATCCAGGAGGATCATCAAATCACCGAGGACCCTATCCAGGTGAAGCAGGTTTTCCAGCTGCTCCCTGCCCAGCGGACCATAGTCGTGACCGACGGCATCCGTCTGAGAAAAGGACAGTCCGAGATAGTCCGTAACAGGATCCTGCCCGAGCCGGAGGGCCCTAATGGCCTCTTTGGCAAACTCCCCCAGTGCCGCGTCGGGGGCCGTCTTACTGTAGGCCCATCGGTTCAGGGCTCCGTGTCTTTCCGTATCTTCCACCTCGTCGTGGAATCGATGGGGAAAGAACGTGTGCTCCCCATTCCCTTCGAACTCGGAAGTGTCGGGGCGACTCGCATCCCTTGAGGCTACCGGGATGGTCTGCTCCCAAACCGAATCGCCGAACAACACCGGCATCGTGACCTGGTTCAATCTCTCCACCCAGGCTGGATAGGCGTCGGCAAAAAAACTGGATGTGATCCATCGCCCTTCGGTTCCGGAGATCCAGTAGGTATGCCCCCGAGTCTTCCCGGACATGGGGATGGCAGCCCGGTCCTTCCTCGATCCCGAAACAATGATGGCTCCTGAATCGGCCTCGGCGATCCAGTCGGCCAGCCCACCTCGAAGGAGATTCGCGGGGGAGCGGCCCTCGAGGGCCGGCATTCCGAGGACGTGAGTCAGGGTGTCCTCGACCGAGTACATCCTTCGCCACCCATCGGGCCCCTCTTCCATCCACTCGTTTCCCACGATTCCACTCCGGGAAGGGAAAACCCCGGTGGAAAGCGTGGCGTGGCCAGCGGCAGTGGCTGTCTTGGCGTGGTCGTGAGTCGCAGACAGAAACCGATACCCGTCATCGTGAAGACGGCGGATTCCGCCGGTGAAGAGAGAGTCGTACCGCTCCAGCATATCGCCCCGGAGCTGGTCCACGGCGACATACACCACAAGGGTCGGCCCTCCCTGGAGGCCCCCACCACACGCCCATCCGCCCCCGAGGAGTGCCAGAAAAGAACCGGCCAGGAAAATCCGCCTTATTTGTCCGACGACGGTCATGACGTGGTCATCCCGTTGTTCGAGGCACTGCGCCCATTTACGATCTGCCGACTCACCGATGAGAACCCCCCAGGGAACCGGAGGCCCCGGGGATCGGGTGGGGGAAGGTACGGGGGTTTTTCGCGCTGGACACCCCCATGAGGGAGGGGTATGATTGCCTCCACGCTACCAAGCTCCAGCTTCTCGCACGTTCCTTTTTCTGGCCTCGAGCCGGGTTTATTCGCCTATGTACCACGGCGCCCAGGACGGTTGGATCGAAGTCGTTTCGGGGGTGATGTTCAGCGGAAAGTCCGAAGAGCTCCTCCGGCGGGTTCGCCGGGCCCTCATCGCAAAGAAGAGGGTCCAAGTATTCAAGTCCCATCTAGATGACCGCTACGGCGGCGTCTTTACGGTCAGTTCCCACGACGGGCATGAGGCGGAGGCGATCCCCGTCTCGACTTCGGTCCAGATCGCAGGTGCCGTTGGCCCTAGTGTAGAGGTGGTGGCCATCGATGAAGCCCAGTTTCTCGATGAAGGAATTGTGAAGGTAGCAAACGCTTTGGCGAACAATGGCGTTCGCGTTATCGTGGCCGGAACGGACATGGACTTCCGGGGCGAGCCCTTCGGCCCGATCCCCGAACTCCTCGCCATCGCGGAGAAGATCGACAAGCTCCACGCGATATGTGTGAAATGCGGGGATCTTGCCACAAAGAACCAACGGTTGATCGACGGGCTACCTGCTCCGGCAGAGGGACCCACTATCCAGGTAGGTGGGGCAGAGAGTTACGAGGCCCGATGTCGTCGCTGTCACGAGGTGCCCGCCAGGGACAGGGCCCAGGTAGAACTCGAGATGGGGAGGTTGAAAACCCCGGATCGGTAACCGTCGAACGGGGAAACATCCATCCGCGCCGTTCTACTTCGGCTGCCCTCCTCCTGCCTCCCATCCTCTCATTCCATCGCCCCCGTAGGGGACCATCTTCTCTGGCATGGACCTGCCCGATTCATCACCCCAATCACGATCTGGCTCCGACCTTTTGGATGAGGGGAGCATGCCCGACTTCCGAGACGTTTTTGGCGAGCTTCTTTCTGGCAGTTCCATGGTTGAAATCGCCATACTTCGGATCAGATTAGCGGCCGTGGACCTGTCCAGCCGTGAGTTGAAGGGGGTGCGCCGATTCAGTGTTCTCGTGGCGGAAGCGAACGCCGCGACGATTGAAGAGGAAGCCTATGCACTCACCATGGATCCAGGAAAACGGCAGAATCTCCGCCGAGTTTTGGGCCTCCTTCAGACCGGCGTCCTAGAGATCCGATCGGCACCACTCGGCGGATGGTCTCCCGACTTCTCGGTGTTTTCCGACGACGTCGGTCCGCAGAACCTCCTTCTAGGGCTCCACTGGTTTCACCGGCCTTTCCCGCACCGAGGGCCGGCCTGGGCCGCCCGGTTTGGACCCACGGAAGCCAAGCGAGCTCGAGAGCGATTCCGGACCCTCTGGGACGGCGCTCACCAGATCGGCCCGGCTGTTCAAAAGCTCATGGAGCGAACATCCCTCAGGGGATGCTCCGGACCCAGGCGATTCCGTTCTTAGGAACGGCCCTTCTCAGTTGAGTAGGGGCAACTCCGAGGCCCTCGAACCGATCCCTTCAACCCGCTCCGCATTCCTCGGTGCATACATTCCACGCCTTCTAAACCCTTTTTCAGCATATGTTTAGTATGAATATACGACCTACCTATTTTGGCCCCGCTGGTGGCCGTCAGAGGAACATGAGAGGGGTCCGAGGCGATCGGAGTAGGGGGGGGCGGACGAGGGGCATTAGGGGCCTTCACACGGGCCCAGTCGGGGGAAGAATCTAGGGGTCCGGGACCTGCCGGACTCCAGCGCACAATAGTTGTCCATGGCTGGATGGGACGCTGGCATTCTTGGATGGGTACACGGGGCCCCCGGTGGGAATCCAGGACCGGCAAAGAGGGACCGAAGCCGGAATCCAAAACGCGCCCAAGCGGCCGTTGACACTCAAAACGGCCCTGGGTAGCTTTTTTTCTGCCCTCTCTGGGGGTCATTCCGGCGTAGCTCAGTTGGTAGAGCAGACGGCTGTTAACCGTCGGGTCGCAGGTTCGAGTCCTGCCGCCGGAGCTAAGAAACGAAAGGCCCCGCAGTCTTAAATGACTGCGGGGCCTGTCTTATGTTGCTTGCCCCCACCTTCCCCACAACCCCGGAAACGCTTGAATTCATTGGGAATCATGCGAGATTAAAAGGCTTCGCCGGTTCGAGTCCTACCGCCGGAGCTTTTCTCTTGCAGACCGGGTTGAGTACGAGCACCCCGGAGAGACTCCCGAGATCTTCACCGGTTCGGGGGTCTCAGTCATTTTCAACCGCCCTTGCGTAAGGGCCAGCTTCGAGTTCCTGGCACAAATGACATCTAACTCCTCGAAGATTCCGTATCTGCCCGAACCCCTTCAGGGCCTGGGCGCCATCGCCTTGAACTTTTCCTGGCGGTGGAACCGGCTCGCCCGGGAGGTATTCTGGGAAATCGATCCAACCCTTTATCAGCTTTCTGGGCGGAACCCCATCGAGCTCCTTAGGCGGGCTGACCCTGCCCGCCTCGCTGCTCTGGCCCGGGATCCGCAGTTCCTCGAGAAATACCGACGCGTCATGGAGGTAGCCGCCCTGGAAGAAACCACCAGCGGCACTTGGTTCGCTCAGAATTTCGGCGTCGCGCAGGGGGAA
>JABDNZ010000174.1 GCA_013043565.1 Gemmatimonadota bacterium
AAGGGATACATCCGGAAGTCCTACAACGAGAGCCGATCCATCGAGATGGTCCCCGACGATGTAACGGTCTCCGCAATGGAACTTCCCCTTCTGGGGACGGTGGCTGCCGGTCTTCCCATCGAGGCCATCCGGGAACAGGAGTCCCTGACCGTGCCCCTGGACATGGTCCGCCCCGGAAAGGACAACTTCGTCCTCAGGGTCGAGGGGGACTCCATGATCGACGAGCAGATCAGGGATGGAGACTATATCGTCGTCAGTTCCCAGCAAACTGCGTCGGATGGCGAGGTGGTCGTCGCACTGGTCGAGGGAGACTCAGTGACGGTGAAACGGCTCTTCCGGGAATCGGGAGACAAAATCCGGCTTCAACCGGCGAACGCCTCCATGGCCCCGATCCTCGTCGACGCGGCCGATGTGACTGTGCAGGGCGTTGTGGTGGGTCTGATTCGACGCTTCTAGGAGAGGGGTGGTGGACGATGCGTAAGACGATCCTCGTGGGACGACTGACCCAAAAAAGCTCGGAAATCGTTGTTGTAGAGGGAGATATGTATTCCCCAATCCCAGGCCCCTGGACCCTCCGGGCCATGGTTCGCTCCGAGGGCCCGCCGGCCGAGCCGCTAATCGACGGAGTTCGACGCTTCCCGCAGCTCCCCTAGTTTCTCCAACCCCACGCCTGCATCCAACCCCTCCCCGGCCATCTCCAAAGCTTCCGGAAGGGACTCGCCCTTCCCCGAGACATAAAGTGCGCCCGCCGCGTTCAGAAGGACGGCAGCCCTGGCTCCACTTTCGCCTCCCCCACCCAGGACGGCGGTGATGACCGCGGCGTTTTCCTCCGGTGTTCCGCCTTTCAGAGATTCCGGGTGGTAGGTCCCGAGGCCCAGCTGGCCAGGCGTGATCATCCCCTCCACGATGGCGCCGTCTTCCCGGAGCTCGGCCACCTGGGTCGGCCCCAAAGGGCTCATTTCGTCCATGCCCGGGGATCCGTGGACCACCAGGGCCCGCTTGTGCCCCAGCTCCCGAAGAGCTTCCACGATGAGCCAGAGGATGCCCGGCTCGGCGACCCCCACCATTTGACGGAGGGCCCCGGCAGGGTTGGTCAGGGGACCCAGGAGGTTCATGATCGTCGTGATCCCAAGCTCCTGCCGAACCGGCGCAACATTCCTCATGGCAGGATGGAGCAAGGGCGCGAACATGAATACGATTCCGGTCTCGGCCAGGACCCTCCCCATGCTCTCCGGGGACAGTTGGATTTTCACCCCGAGAGCCTCCAGGACGTCGGCGCTTCCGCTTTTCGACGTGAACGACCGGTTCCCGTGCTTCGCTACCCGGACTCCAAGACCGGCCGCCACAAGGGCCGCCGCCGTGGAGATATTGAAGGTGGTGAGAGAACCTCCTCCGGTTCCGCACGTATCAGTGAGGCGCTCCGGATCGGAGGCCGGAACGGCGATCATGGCCTTCTGAAGAGCCCTCACGCCCCCCGCCACCTCACCCGGAAGGACCCCCCTTGTCCTCAAACCCATGAGGATAGCCCCCACCTGTACCGGCGAGGCAGCACCGGAAATGACGGCTGAAAACACCTCTTCAGCGGCATCCGGCGGGAGAGCTTGACCCTGTGCGACTTCTTCGATGAAGGGTTTGAGGTCCTTTTCCGGGCCGAGGTCCGGTTTGCTCATGTACGGTCTCCTTGATCACCCAGCACGTCCGTCCGCCTTCCGAGGGGCGGGGGAAATGCCACCGGACGAGTCCGCTAACGGTACCCAATCCGGGGCGGTACGGTCCAGCCCTTTCTTGACGTTCCACCACTCCCCTCTACCTTGACGGCGTGAACCCAGAAACCGAACGCCGATTCCGCCTGACCGTCCACTACGACGGCACCTATTTCCTGGGGTGGCAGGCCCAAGCCAGAGGCCGCACCGTCCAGGGCGAGATGGAGGGTGCCCTGATGCGCCTCACCGGTGCACGGCGCCCCGTGGTTGCGGCAGGCCGAACGGACAGCGGGGTCCATGCAACCGGACAGGTCGTCGCTTTGAGCCTCCCAGTCCGTTGGGGGCCGGAAGAGCTACACCGGGCGCTGAACGCCACCCTCCCAAACGACATCTGGGTCGAGACCGTCACCGTTTCGGCCCCGGAGTTCCATCCCCGTTACGGGGCCCAGGCCAGGAGCTACCGATACCAGCTCGGCCTCTCCGATGCAGCCTTCTCTCCGTTCCACCGCCCCTGGTGCTGGCCCCTGATCCGCGGAGTGGAGGTGGACCTCCTCCACCGGGCCGCAGGGCTCATCCTCGGAGAACACTCCTTCAAGGGGTTCGCCAAAGTCGGACAGGAAGCCCGAGGGGATCGATGCACCGTGACGGAAGCCGAATGGGTCCGGTGGGATGACCGTGGGTTGGCTTTCCAGATCACTGCAAACCGGTTCCTACACCACATGGTCCGATATCTGATGGGGACCATGGTGGAGATCGGTTGGGGCCGCAGGCCGCTCCAGGACCTGGCCGACCTTCTCACCGCCCCCGAGTCCGGGTTGATCACCTCTGCGCCAGCCCCGCCGGAGGGTCTGTTTTTGACCAGGGTACATTACCCCGACGATGATTCCGGGCTAAATTAGGGTTTTCCTCTCAACCTCTTTCGGGAACGTCATGAAAATCTTCTTGGACACCGCTGACATCAATGAGATTCGCCGGGCCGCCGAAGCGGGCCTCATCGACGGGGTAACCACCAATCCCACCCTGCTCGCCAGGGCATCGGGCGGGAAAGATGCGAAAGAGATATTCCGGGAGATCGCCGAGATCGTCGACGGCCCCGTCTCTGCCGAGGTGGTGGGTCTGGATGCCGATACGATGCTCTCGGAGGGTCGGCGCCTTGCAGAGCTTCATCCGAACATCGTGATTAAGGTCCCCCTCACCGAGGACGGTCTGAAAGCCTGCCGGCAGCTCAGAGAAGAGGGGATCGGGGTCAACGTGACCCTCTGTTTCTCTCCGCTTCAAGCGCTCCTGGCCGCCAAGGCGGGTGCCACCTTCATATCTCCGTTCGTGGGCAGGCTGGACGACATCGCGGCCGACGGAATGCAGTTGATATCCCAGATTCGTCAGATCTACGACAACTACGGAATGGAAACAGAAATCCTGGTAGCCTCGATTCGGCACCCGCAACATGTGGTGGAGTCGGCCCTCATGGGTGCGGACTGCTCGACGATTCCCCCAAAAGTCCTCTGGCAGCTCGCCAAACACCCCCTGACCGACAAGGGCATCGACGCGTTCCTCGAGGACTGGAAGTCCCTCGGACAGGATTTGTAAGGCAGAGAGAATGACCAAGGACTCAACCTTCCGGCAAAGCCGGCCGGCCACCCAGCGAAGAGGAACAGCAGCGATCTCCGTCGCTGCCCTTGGGCTGGCGGCCGCCGCCATCACCGGATGCTCCGGCGAATCAACTCAGAACGGAGTCGGGGAGGCCCAGGCCAGGGTGGCTGATGTCGGCTATGCCGAATTGGCGACTCCGAACCTCTCGGCTCCCGCGGCCGACATCCCCCTCCAAGATCCCTCGGCAACAGGTGCCTCCGAGTCGTTGGGCCAGAGCAGAAGCACCGCGTTGGTCCGGGCTGCGGATCGGGTGGCTCCGGCAGTGGTCAGTGTGGGAATCCTACGACAGCAGCAAGTCAGGCAGGGTGGTTATTGGGACATGTTCATGGGGCCCTCCACCCGCCGCACCACGGGCTTCGGGTCTGGGTTCATCATCCGGCCACCAGGCTACGACGAAGCGTATGTCCTCACCAATGAGCATGTGGTCCGTGGGGCCCAGCAGATTCTGGTGACCCTCTCGGACGGCAGGGACTACGGGGCGGACCTCGTAGGGGCTGACGGACTGACGGATGTGGCCGTCCTCAGAATCGACGCGGAGGACCTCCCGGTGGCACCCCTCGGCACGTCCCGGGGCCTGCTCATCGGCGAGTGGAGCATAGCCATTGGAAACCCCTTCGCGTACCTCCTCTCCAATTCAGAGCCCACCGTAACGGCCGGGGTGGTGAGCGCCGTCGGAAGACACATTATCCCGTCCGGCCAGGACCAGGGGTTCTACCTGGGCATGATCCAGACCGACGCCTCCATCAACCCGGGGAACTCGGGAGGGCCCCTGGTCAACGCCCTCGGGGAAGTTATCGGGGTGAATACCTCCATCTTCTCCAGGAGCGGGGGTTCGGAGGGGCTCGGCTTTGCCATCCCCATCGACCGAGCCCTCAGGGTGGCCGAGGATCTGATCCAGTTCGGTGAGGTTCGGAGGGCCTGGACCGGAGTGGACGTGGAGGCCGTGGTTGCTGACACCTGGGGGCGGACCCGAGGGGTCCAAGTGTCTTCCGTGGCTCCCGGATCTCCAGCCGATCAGGCCGGCCTCTCACCCGGCGACCGCCTTGTCGGGGCCAATGGGAACCGCTTGGGGTCACCGATCGATTTCGAAGCGGTCCTCCTGGACGCAAAGGCGGGAGACGAGGTGGACCTGGCTGTCCAGGGGCGACGGGACCCGGTGAGGCTCGTTGCTGAAGCGCTCCCCACCTCACGGGCGGAAAGGATAGAGATCCTTCGAGACCTGGAAGTCATCTCCGTGACTCCGGAAATCCGGGCCGAGCGGGATATCCGAGCCGAGGCCGGAGCCCTCATCACGGGGATCTCAGCCTCCCTCTCCAGGAGCCTGTCTCTGGCTCGGGGTGACGTGATCCTTCAGATCAACAATACCCCCGTTACCACGGCGGAGGAGGCGGCCAGGGCCCTCCGACAGCTCCCGGGCGGTGTCCGGGTGAGGCTGTACTTCGAAAGGAACGGGAACTGGTATATCAAGGAGTTTTCAACCCGACGATAGGCGGGAAACATGACGGTCCTCCGAGCTCGGGCCCGGAGGAACCGGAGTCCTTCCAACTGGACGACTGACGTGACAGACGAAAAGACCAGGAGTGGGTACGCCCACCCCCTTGCCGAGCGATATGCCTCCAATGAGATGTTGGAGGTATTCTCCGCCCAGCACCGGTTCGAAACCTGGCGCAAGTTGTGGATCGCCCTGGCCGAGGCTGAAATGGACATGGGCCTCCCGGTAACGGAGGAGGCCATCGCCGAGATGCGGGCCGGCCTGGGGGACTTGGACTTTGAAAAGGCCGCGGAGTACGAACGGAGGTTCCGGCATGACGTCATGGCCCATGTCCACCTCTTCGGAGACGTCGCTCCGTCGGCACGGGGCATCATCCATCTCGGAGCCGCCAGCGCATTCATCGGGGACAACACCGACCTGATCCAACACCGGGAAGGTCTGCTGATCCTCCGGGCAAGGGTCATCCGCTGCGTGCAGGCCTTGTCCGCGTTCGCCAAAGAGCACAGAGCCCTTCCCACTCTGGGATTCACTCATTTCCAGCCCGCCCAGCCTACTACGGTGGGAAAGCGGGCGACCCTATGGATTCAGGACTTCCTTCTGGATCTGGAGGAGATCGAGTTCCGCCTGGAGACCCTCAGGTTCAGGGGGATCCGCGGAACCACGGGAACCCAAGCGTCCTTCCTTTCCCTCCTCGGCGGGGACCACTCCAAAGTGGATCGGCTCGAGACCCTGGTCGCTGAGAAGATGGGCTTCTCCCGAGCGTTCGGAGTAACCGGTCAGACGGCTTCGAGGAAGGTGGACCAAGCCCTACTGGCCACACTCGCAGGAATCGGGTCGTCCGCGTCGAAGATGGGGAACGACCTCCGCTTGCTGGCCCACCTGAGGGAGGTCGAGGAGCCCTTCGAGAAGGAGCAGATCGGCTCCTCCTCCATGCCGTACAAGAGGAACCCCATGAGGGCAGAACGGATTTGTGCCCTTTCCCGCCACGCCATCACCCTGGCTCAGGATCCGGCCTTCACCGCAGCAACACAGTGGCTGGAACGGACGTTGGACGACTCCGCGAACCGAAGAGTTGCGGTCCCCGACGCATACCTCACCATGGATGGGGTCCTCGTGTTGGTGGAGAACGTGGCGTCCGGGTTGGTGGTGAACCCCATGGTCATCCGCCGAAACCTCGAGGAACACCTTCCTTTCCTGGCGACGGAAACGGTCATGATGCTGGCCACCCAACGTGGCGGTGACCGGCAGGAGTTGCACGAACGGATTCGTCGGCACTCCCTGGACACGGCCCGGATCATGAAGGAGGAGGGAGTCAGGGCCGACCTCCTGGGAAGGATCGCCGCCGACCCGGCGTTCGGTATGACGCTGGAGGAGCTGAAAGAACTCGTAAACCCTCAGGACTTCGTGGGCCGGGCCCCGGAACAGGTGGACCGCTTCCTGGAGGAGTGGGTCGACCCGGTCCTGACTCGATATTCCGCATCTACCATGTCCGTCCTTGGAGAACCCGATGTCCGTGTCTGAAACCCCCGGTGGAAAGAACCCGACCCTGCATCAGAGCGACCTTCCCCTCCCCCTTCTTCGAAAAGGGAAGGTCCGGGACGTTTATGAAGCCGGCCCAGAGATGCTCCTCATGGTGGCCAGCGACCGAGTGAGCGCCTTCGACGTGGTCCTCCCCCAACCGATCCCATTCAAGGGCGAGGTCCTCACTCAAATCACCGCCTGGTGGCTCTCGAAGCTCGAAGATTCCATGGACCACCACCTCATTTCGGTGACTCCCGAAGAGATCCTCGAGAGGGTTCCGGAGTTACGGGGGGCCGAGGAGCAGTGGGCCAGGAGATCCATGCTCGTAAAGCGCACCGACCCGATCCTGGTAGAATGCGTAGTCCGTGGATATATCAGCGGATCGGCGTGGAAGGAGTACAAAACCCAGGGCACCTTGGCCGGAGAGGCTCTGCCGGAAGGCCTCGTTGAGAGCGGCCGGCTCGAGCCGGCCATCTTTTCTCCGGCGACAAAAGCCGAAGAGGGCGACCACGACGAGAACATCACCTTTGACGCCGTGGTGGAGTTCCTCGGCCCCGACCTGGCCCATGATCTTCGGCATCGGGCCATGGAGATCTACGCTTTTGGCGCAAGGACGGCGGAGGAGCGAGGGATCATCCTGGCGGACACGAAGTTTGAGTTCGGCACAATGCCGGATGGCGCCGTTCTCCTTATCGACGAGGTCATGACCCCGGATTCCTCCAGATTCTGGCCCCGAGAACACTACGAGACCGGCCGAGGACAGGCTTCTCTGGACAAGCAACCGATCCGGGACTACCTGGACGGGTTGTCCGATTGGGATAAGAAGCCACCTCCGCCGGATCTCCCCCCGGAGGTGGTGAAGGCCAGCGCCGACCGATATCTGGAGATCTTCCGGCGCCTCACGGGAATCGGGCTCGAGGCCTACATCCCGCCACGGTTCGGATAGGAGGAGGTTCCCATGGCAAAGGCTCTTCGCGCCTTCCGACCGCTGGAGTCCAGATGATCCGGCTGGCCCCGGAAGGATGGCCGTTCGTTCTGCCTCCCTTGGCCCTCACCGGGTTCTTGGCGTTGGGCACCGCTCTTGTTCCCGATGAACCAAGGCTCCTGCAGCACCTCCTTCTTGGGGCAACGATTGCTTTTGGACTGCTGACGGGGTTCATCGTCTTCTTCTTCCGCAACCCGCCTCGAGTGCGTAGGGACGGGGATGGCCTGGTCCTCGCGCCGGCCGATGGGCGCATCGTCGAGATCGCCCAGGGGGAGGAGAACGACCTTTTCGCCCAACCCGCCACCCGGATCTCGATCTTTCTGAGTATCTTCAACGTCCATGTGCAGCGGGCACCCATCACCGGGAGGATCGGTCTCAAGTCCTACCAGCCCGGCGGCTTCGCGGCCGCCTGGAAGCCAAAAGCCAGTGAGGAGAACGAACAGGCCACTCTTGGGATCGTGGCCGGTGACCACCGCATCATGGTCCGGCAGATAGCGGGGCTGGTGGCCAGGAGGATCGTAACCGATCCGGAACAGGGGGATCTGGTCCCCCAAGGGAGCCGCATCGGCCTGATCAGATTCGGGTCCCGTGTCGATCTCATGGTCCCGGCGGGGTGGGATCTGACCTGCCGGAAGGGGGACCGGGTCAAAGCCGGTCGTACCGCCATGGCTCGCCTACCCAAGGACACGGACGGAGGAGGGGAATGAGGAGGTACGACGGCGGATCATCCAACGGAAATCCCCGGCGGAGACCACAGCTGAGGCAGGGGATCATCATCCTCCCATCTGCCTTCACCCTCGGGAACCTGTTTTTCGGGATCTACGCCCTGATCACGGCTGCTCGGGGAGACCTGATCTGGGCCGGTTGGTTCATCGTTTTCGCATCAGTGCTGGATCTGGCCGACGGCCGAATCGCAAGGTTCACCCGGACCGGCTCCAGCTTCGGGGCGGAGCTCGACTCTCTGGTCGACGCCATCTCTTTCGGTGTAGCTCCCTCTTTTATCCTCTATCAGTTGTTCCTCTCGGAGACCGCGTACGGGTGGGTCCTCTCCTTCGCTTATGTCACGGCGGTGGTCCTCCGTCTCGCCAGATTCAACGTCGAGCAGGGAGGAGGGGCGAAGACTCATTTCCATGGCCTTCCCTCCCCCACCGCGGGCATGATCCTCGCGACCTTCTACCCCTTCAGCCAAACCTATTACTTCCAGACCTACCTGGGAGACCTTCCCTGGTC
>JABDNZ010000175.1 GCA_013043565.1 Gemmatimonadota bacterium
CCATCCCACGATCGGCCGTTGAGGATTCCGGTGAAGAGCAAATAGGCAAGGGCCAACCACACCAACAGACCCGTCCAGACAGCGACCCGCGGGAAGAACCGTTTCATGGCCCCCCCCTATGGCCCGGACCGTGTTTGTCGGTGTCATCAGCTAGGGGCCTTCGCAGTCTTTGTCGGTTTTGCAATTTGGCTGGATCCAGCAACACCTTTCGCAGCAGAAGGGCTCCGAGCCTTCCATCATGCAGCAGTTCCGGAGCAGAGGTGTCCAGATCTTGCTTTCGGCCGGTTGGGTGAACAGGAAACCTCCGAGAAGTCCATTCACAACCACCAGTCCGATGAAGAGCTTCCGGCGCATGGCGTGGTTCCTTTTCCGTGTGAGGGGCGACCTCCGCTGGACGGGCTATCATTCGGCCAGGCCCAGATTCCACCGGGCCAAAGCCTGGTGGCCTTCGGAGTTTTCTAGTAAACCGTAAATGGCCTGCGCAGTGAAGATGGCAGGGCTAAAGTCCGCGGGGAATCGGAACCTCTCTATTATTGTGTCTGAGGCGATCCTTAGCCAATCGGTGCCTCTACCCAGGGGATCGGTAGCTGTATCGAACGTTCTAATCCAAGCGGCGTCCCTGGACTCGCACCGCAGGTCAGTCGCTACAGGGCGCTGGCCGGCAAACCGATCCCTGTACCCCTGAGCCAACCTGGGATAATCGACTCCCGAGGCTTCGTATCCGGGCCCTAGCTCCAGCCGCCCCATCCACCGGAGATAGGTCTGAATGTCTTCCTGGGTCACCGGGGCCACCGGGAGCTCCACCGGAACCCTCTCTTGAACTTCTCCGCTCGGATCAATCCAAAGGACCTCTCGGGATTTCGGGCTCCACAGGACAATGAGCCCATCGCAAGCATCCCAGAAGGGTACTGGTGACCACTCTCGGAAGTCCTGGGCTTCGTCCAGGAGGTGATCGGAAAATGCCGCCAACTCGGCCCCCGGTTCCAAAAGCCGGTTGGACCGGCTCAGAGAGCCCCCAGCCATGTCGGCGGTCCGTTCGATTCGGGTGGAAAACTGACCAGCGACGAAGGTGGAGCCGTCGTTTCGGACCCGGAATGGATCGGCGTAGGAGACCTCTCGGATATCGGACCGGGCCCTGACCCTACCCCGGGCATCCAGCGTGGCAGATGCGAGGAATCTGCCAGATCTATCGAACTCCGATACGCGCCCCGAGCCGAGGTCCCACACTAGGACCCCGGCGGTATCCGGGCCGAGGGCAGGTTGGATGGCCCAGGGGTCCAGGAGCTCTCCGGGACCTTCGCCTTCGGCACCGAACTGGTGGGCTTCACCGTCCCCCAGGGCCACTCGGGCCACGAACGGGGGCGCACCATCTAACACCCAAAGAGATCCATCGGCCAAGAACACATCACGGACATCAACGAAGGCAGAAGAAGTTGGGAGCAGGTGGATATCGTTCACTTCGACGGTGTGGTGGACGATGTCCGTTCCCAACTCGGCGTTAGAACAAGAGCTCACCAGAAGGCCAAGGGCCGCAGCAAATGGAGGAAGGCCCTTCATGGCTGGTAAATGCCCGGTTGCGTGTCGTGGGCAATCTGTGCTTGGGCCGTCCGGGCGATCTCGGCGATCTTGCTCCCATGCCCTTCCTTAACGATCACCCCCTCCCCGTCAAGAAGGAACACCCAGGGCGCACGACGCGTGAGGGCGTACCCGGGGGTGTCCGAAGGCTCATCTCCAAGGGTCCAGACCTCCAAGCCCCACCCCTGATCCGATGCGTATTGGTTGGCGTAGTCGTGGAGTGCGGAGGAGATGGCGACGGCTTCCAGCCCTTTCCGATGGGCCGCGATCCAGGCCCCCCAGAGTGCGGCTACCTCCTGGCAGTACTCACAATCGGGACTGAACACCAACAGGAGCGTCGGCTCCCCGGTGGCCAGGGAGACGCTGATGCCCTCCGGCGTGAGAGCTTGGACCTCAGACAAAGACTCCCCTGGCTGGAGCCATGACTTGTTCCAAAGTCCCCCGGGGCGACGCCCAGCCCAAATGAAGAAGGCCTGTGCAATTGCCAGGAAGACCAGGGAAATGATCACAACGTTCTTGCGGTCAAGCCGTCTCATCCGCCCATCGATCAAAGTCGTCACTCGCATGCAACCATAACTTAGACGCCTGCGGAGCTAGCGATGTGCAATACGGGCAACCGGGTTGGGGCCCGGAAAAGACCTTACAGCTCCAATAAGCCGCGTTCCGGCTATCTAAGCACATCCGGGAGATCGGCCCTCACGATGCTGGGGACGTCCCACTCGTCGAGAACCACTGCATAGATATGACCGTGACGGACCCGGATTGGCCGGAATTGATCCGGTTTGAAATCCAACTTGATCGATCCCCAGAACTCGCCGGCCCTGTCGAACACGTCATAGACGGGATTGGCGCCGGCGTCCACCTCCCTCTCGACCCAGAGTCTTCCCCTGTCATCCACGATCAACTTCTGGATCAAAGGTTTGGTTTCCGGGATCAAAGAAGCGACAGCTTCGGCGGCCCTCTGGAATCTCTGGCCACGTTCGGTGATCCGTTCTATGTGGGTGGCTCGTTCGTCGGATCCCACGGGGACCGGATCCATGGCCACCTCCACGACCAATACCGTGTCTCCTTTCTGGTCAAGCCGGGCCACGCGATAGGTAGAGGTGTAGACCTGCCAGAATCCTCCGTCCGGATCGACGGCGCTCATCCGTGTGGCACGGAAGGGTATGCCATAGTGCGCTCGGCTAGTGCCGAAGCTCTGAACGAAGTTCATCCCAACGTCATCACCCATGTACACGGAGTCGACTGTATTCGTGGAGGTATCGAATGACTTATAGTACAGCCGCATTGCGATCTCGTTGACACCATCTTTGGGCTCATACCTCCCCCCCTTGCCGAACCAGGCGTCCGGTTTCCAGAAGCGGCCGAGGTTATCGACAGTACCCGTCCAGATATACCCGTGGGAAAGAACGTGCATTGGGAACCGTGCCAGTTCCTCGCCGTCAGGACTCAATCCGATCATGGTCCACTTTGAGTGATCTTGGACCCAAAGAATCGTATCCCCGACCAGAATCATGCCATTGGCTTCACCGAGTTCCCCCGGGCCTTCACCTTTGGCCGCTACCTTATGCAGGTACGTACCGGAGGAGTCGAACGCCCGGATCTCCGAAGCCAAATAATCCAGTACGTAGATTGTGCCGTCATCGCCACCTCGTCGACGGTCGGTCCGACCAGATCCTCTATCTCCTGTCGGGACCCGATCCCTCGGGCCGCACCGCGCTGCGTCTCTCCGCTCTGGAGTTCCTTGATCGCCTCGCCAAAATCCTCCCCCCACCCCGCATCCACCGTCACCGCTACCACGGTGTCTTCGCCCCCAATGCGCCCCTGAGGCCTCTCGTCACCGAGAGAGCTCGCCAAGACAATGCCCTCGCCGCTCAAACCTTCAGCCCACATCCCGCCCTTCCAGAGAAACCGCCGGCCCCGCCTACCCAGCCAGAGGAGGCCGATCTTCAGGCACCCGATTCCACCCCTTCCCGGCCCCCCAGATGGGCCGCTCTGTTGGCTAGGATCTATGAAGTGTTTCCCCTCATCTGTCCCTCCTGCCAGACGCCTCTCACGTTCATTGCAGTCCTGACCGACCCGGAGCCCATCACACAGATCCTGGCCCATATCGGAGAACCCACATCACCCCCGCTCCTCCACCCCGCCAGGGGGCCGCCCCAGGCCGAGCTCGCCATGGGACCCGGCAGTGGAGAACCAGAAGAGGCCGCCCGGGAATCCTTCCCCGACGACCTCGACCAAAGCCCCGCGTTCGACCCCACCGAGCCCGAGCCTATTCCTCAAGGTCACTTCGATCAGAGCCGCGGTGCCTGACCTGGCCAGTCCCCGGCCCCGCCGCAGGCGCGTCTGGATTCCCCGAAAACTCCGCTGCCGTACCCAAGACCCCATCCCACTTGGCGTTCTTGACCCATCACACCCGCCTCGCCCACGTTCCCACAGTGGCCGCCAGGGGCCGCAGGACCTCGTAGGACCCTTGAAATCCTTATCCCTC
>JABDNZ010000176.1 GCA_013043565.1 Gemmatimonadota bacterium
CAGGGAGGCGAAAGCGGTCACCCACCGCAAGACCCTCTCCAACAGCGATTCTAATTGGGAGGACTGCCGCGAAAATCGGGGGCTGGGACAGCCGGTAAGTGACACTTTGCTCAGATCCCCCGGCCTCGACCTGCACTTGCAGAAGGGTATCCCCCTCGACCGATCCGGTCGCCCGATATCTCCCCACTTCCGAATCCAGAGCGAAGGAGAAATCACGCATTGTGAGGGAGGGAGAGAGGTTTACCCTCGTCCTGACGACGGCGGTGCCCGTCTGACCCAGCGCCGGGAGCTCCAGGGACAGCATATCGTCCAAGACGAACCCCGTGGGCACGGTGTCCAAGCGGGACGTTGCCAGGCCCACTACCCGATCTCCCATCCTCAGGGAGTAGAAGTTGACTCCCGGAGCCAGGGTGAGGGCTGCTTCCGCCAGGCGAGCCAGCTCGGGCTGGAAATATTCCCGCCTTACCTGCCAACCCAGCATGACGAACCAGATCAAAAGAATGCCTCCTGCGAGGAGGCGGCGACGGGTTCGTTTCATCGGCAAAGGAATCCGCTCATGCCCATGCGATCTCAACCATCGGTCTCACCTTCCTTTCCCTCGAGCCGTTCCAGAAACCTTGAAAAGACGTCTTCTTCATATCCCGACCCCACCAGAATCATGACCTCCCGCAGGCTCTCCCCCTTGGCCAGGTGACTCGAGAGGAGAGGAATCATGACGGCGGCGGCTTCCTCGGCTTCGAGATTCCCTGCCCCAGTCCCCAACGGGGGAACGGCCAGTGATTCCAAACCCCACTCCTCCGCGCGCCGGAGGCCGTTCTGAAGGGCCGACCGAATACCTTCGGGCGTCACCGGTTCATCCGCGGATTGAAGGACCACGTGGATCAAGAAGCGGCCTGAGAGCTCCCCCCCCGGGGTGATGACCGCAGCGCCCACCGGAAGGTCACCCATGGCCTGGAGCCTGTCGGAAAGGTCCCTTCCGGCGAGAATCTCCAGCCCTCTACTGAAGGGAGTATCGGATTCCAGGTTCCCGGACACCGACCTGAGGATGGCGTCGGTCTCCACCTCTCGGGCTTCGGACTTGACCACCCGAATCATGATCCGGTCAGCTCTCTGGCTTTCCGATACATGGCGGAGGCTTTGTCGGGGATGTTCTTTTTATCGAACAGGACGCCCAGGGTGTAGAAAGCCTTCGGGTTCTGCGGGATCAACTCCGTAACCCGTTCCATCGCTTCGATGGCTTCGTCGACCCGACCGAGGCGGTTGAGGGCCTCTCCCTTGTAGAAGAACGGCAGGCCGTCTTCTGGCCTCGCGGCGCAAACCGGGTCCAACTCCGTAACTGCGTCTTCGTATAGGCCCCGACGGAAGAGGAGGATCCCCAGGTTGACCCGAATCTGAAGGTCCGTAGGGTCGGCCCGAAATGCGTTCCGCAACTCCTGCTCCGCTTCGACGTACCGACCCAAAGCACCCAGGGCAGCCCCCAGATTCCCGATGACCTCCCGGTTCTGGGGGTCTATGCGCTGAGCCGCCCTAAGATGGTCCACGGCGCCCTCGGCATCCCCCATTTCATCCAGGAGAACACCGAGGTTGTTCAAAGCCCGCACGTTGGTGGGATCCTCGGCGACGAGCTCCCGGTAGAGCTCCTCGGCTTCCTCCAGACGACCGGCTTTCGCCCTGGCCTTCGCCCAGGCCATTTTTTGTTCCCAGGGTGAGTCCGGGATTTCCTCCACCTCCAACCCGGGTTGATCGACCGGCGCAGGGTCCGGTCCCTTCCCCTCCCCTGCCTCGTCGGCATCTCTCGATTCAGCAGGTGATCCCTCGTCGTCCTGCATGAAGGAGAACAGGCCTGTCACAGCGTCGGCAAGGAGGTCACCCTGTTTCTCCCTGCTCACCGGCGGGGCAGGGCGACGCCCAGCATTCGAATTATCGTCTTTGCCTTCTGTCATGTAGGCATCCTGGTCCCACCCACTTCTCCCTCCACCCATCGGAGGTACGGCGCGTGGCCATTTGTAACTGGAACGGCGAGGAACTCCGGGACCTCATACGGATGGAGCTCGGTAACCCTCGTTTTTAAACTCTCGAGAGCATCTTCGGTCGTTTTGAAGAGAACCAGGGCTTCACCGTCCTCCTGAATCTCCCCATCCCAACGATACACCGATGTCAGCCCAGGGATCACGTTCCCGCACGCGGCGAGACGTTCCTCAACTACTCGCCGGGACAGGATCACCCCCGAATCCACGGTCGGAACGGTGACGAGGACCACCCGAACCTTGGTCGAAGCAGCCTCGGGAGAGTCAGCCATTATTCGTCCTCCACGAACACATCGACGTTCAGGGATGCCGGATCGTAGAAGCGCTCGATGAGAGATCCGTAGCGTTCCCGGACCACTCTTCTCTTCACCTTCTGGTTCGGCGTGAGAATGCCCCCCTCGATGGTGAATTCCTCTTCGATGAGGCCGATCTTCTTGGGCCGTTCGTACCGCGCCAGGTTACCAAAAAGCCCGAAAATCTCCGCTCCCAGGTGGTTCTGGACTTCCTTCCTTTTCAGGAGGTCCCGGCGGTTTTCGACCGAGAGGCCAGCCGACCTGGCCCACCCCTCCAAGCAGGGAAAATCAGGAACGACGAGCAAAGCCGGGAAATGTCGTTGATCACCGATCATCACGACCTGGTCTACAAAGCGGTTCTCCTTCACGAGATTTTCGATGGGCCCCGGAGCGATGTTCTTCCCACCGGCGGTCACCAACAGATTTTTCTTTCGGTCGGTGATGCAGAGGTGTCCTTTCTCGTTGATCTCGCCGATGTCCCCGGTACAGAACCACTCATCCTCATCGAACGCCGCGGCGGTATCTTCCGGCCGGTTGAAGTACTCTTTCATGACCTGCGGCCCACGAACCAGGATTTCTCCGTCCTCCGCGATCCGGATCTCCGTTCCCGGGATGGGAGGACCGACCGTCCCGATTTGAAGGTTGTCAGGAGGGGTTTGCGTGATCCCGGGCGACGTTTCGGTGAGCCCATACGCCTCCAAGATCAGGATCCCAGCTGAAAAGAAGAACTTGTTGATGTGGGGGGCCAGGGGTGCCCCTCCGCTGACGAAAAACTCCAGCCGCCCACCCATCGCATCATGCATCTTCCGGAACAAAAGGGCATGCGCGAGCCGATAGACGACTCGTAGAACCCACGTGGGGCGCCGCCCCGCGAGCGTCTCTTCAGCCCAGGCTTCGCCCACTTCTCGGGCCCATCGGACGACCAATCCCTTGATCCCCGGTTGAT
The DNA here is from genome assembly GCA_013043565.1 of Gemmatimonadota bacterium. Classification (GTDB taxonomy): domain Bacteria; phylum Gemmatimonadota; class Gemmatimonadetes; order Longimicrobiales; family Gaopeijiaceae; genus JABDNZ01. The sequence goes on from JABDNZ010000176.1 coordinate 3,267, forward strand.
CCATGACGGCTTGGAAGAACTTCTCGAAAACCCTCGGCGCACCCACGACCTTGGTGGGGCGGGAAAGCTTGAGATCCTCCGGAATCGTCTTTACTCCACGCCCATAGACGATGGTGGCACCGTTGGCGAAGAAGCACAGGTCCACCATCCGCTGTAGGATATGAGAAAGGGGAAGGAAGCTGAGGGTTACATCGTTTTCGTCTACAGGGATGACCTTCGTGAGGGCCGTTGCGTTCGAGAAAAGGTTGTTGTGGGCCAGGACAACCCCCTTCGGATCTCCGGTGGTGCCCGAGGTATAAAGGATCGTGGCGGTGTCGCCGGGTTTTCCTGAAAGGGAGACAGATCGAAACTCCTCGTCCCAAATCTCCCGGGCCCTCAGCCGTCCCTTCTCAAGGAACTCATGCCAGGCCATTACCCCGTCGGGGAGGCTCTCCAGGCGATCGAACACCACGACCAAAGGGGTCGCCGCCATGGACTGAATGGCCTCCAGGGCCTTCTCGAGTTGCTCTTCGGTGGAGACAAAAACCGCCTTGGCACCCGAGTCTCCCAGGATATAGCCGATCTGGGCTGGAGTCAGCGTGGTGTGAATGGGAACGAGTGGGACACCCGCGCAAAGGGCCCCGTAGTCCATCTGGGACCATTCAAAGCGGTTTTCGGAGAGAACCGCGCACCGGTCCCCCCTTTCCAGCCCCAAAAAGGCCAGCCCGCCTCCAATATCCCGGACTCGAACAAGGACGTCCCCGAAGGTGATGTCCTCGAAGGTGATGCCCTCCAGGTCGTCACCAGCGATGGTTCGGAATGCCGTCCTCTCTGCGAAGCGGTCCACGGAATCGAAGAAGAGTTGCGTAACGGTCCCTACGGGAACGGGTGTGCGGTTTGCCAGGTAGTCGCGGGTCCCCAAGGTCACTCTCCTTCCTCGTCTCGTTAGGGCGAGACACTCCCGAAACGTAGTCCTCGAGGGGTTCGGGAACCGCCCGGAAGCCTGATCCGATCCTCAGTGGTTTTGGATATCGATCTCGATCTCGATATCGGACCGGAGGGAGTGTAAGACGCTACAGAACTTGTCACGGGAGAGTTCCACGGCCCGTTCCACCTTTCCTCGCTGGCCCGCCTCTGGTCCTTCCAGATGGTAGACCAGGCGAATCCTGGTATAACGCTTCGGATGGGTCGGAGCCCGGTCTCCCTCCACCTCCACCCTCAGCCCCGTCAGGGGAACCCTGGACCGTTCCAGGATCACCTGGACGTCGATCGCCATGCAACCTGCTACCGCCAGGAGAAGGGCGTCCATGGGCCCAGGTCCCTCGAGGGACTTCCCATCGAAGGTGATGGGAGGGCCGTCCACGGCTCCTCCGTGGTACTCCATCCCCTCTCCGGTCCAGCGAAGCCAAACTTTCTTAGTCGGTGTCGGGTTCGGTTGGGTTGTCATGGGTAAGGCCGGTGAGCTGGGCCAGAGTTGCTTCAGCGTGGGCGATGTGTTGGTTGGCGGTGGTTCCCGTCGGAGGGTCGGCCAGGAAGGCCCTCAGATGAGGGACAGCATCCTGCATTTGTCCGGATCGGATCAGAAGAAAGGCCAATCCGTAATGGGCGCCGGAGGCTTTGGGGTCTTTTTGAAGGACGTGGCGGTACGTTTTGGCGGCTTCATCGGTCATGCCGATGCGAGTGTAGGCAATGGCGATCTGCTGGAGCACGACCGGGTCCCCGGGCTGCTCCTTGAGGGCGAGTCGAAGAGAAGTGAGAGCTTCGTGGAACTTCCCTTCAATGAGGAGTTCCATGCCCTCATCGTAATAATCGACCCGACCCTCCTCATCGTCGCCACCAAAAAACTTCTTCCAAACTGACATCGAGAAGGAACCGCTGTTCGAGACGCCAAAAATGCCGGATGTTGTTAACGTAGGCGGGCTTCAAGGGCCTCGCAACGTTACAAGCGGCAGGGATCCAGGGCCCACCTTCTTCGCAACCAAGGTGTCCCCATCCTTCAGGAGAACCTCCATCTCCAGCCCTGAAACCCCCTGAAGGGCCTCAGAGGTCCCGTCCAAAAGGACCAGCCTCCTGCCAGGAGATAAGACGCGGGCCGCTTCGGAGGCCCCCTCTTCGCTCACATCTCCGCTGACGAGGACGCCAAGGAAGGTGTCGGGGGCAAAGGGCAACTTGGAGCGAGCCACGATCCGGCTTACCCCTTCCCGTTCTCCGGTCGGGGAAAGTGGTCCAAAAGAACCCACGACCTCAATCCCCTCGACCAAGGCCGCCAGCCCCTCGGCATGCACCGCCGCTGGACCCAAGAGAAGCACCGTACCCGGTCCCTCCGTGACCCCAAGGAGCGCCCCCAGCCGAAGGGTATCCTCCGGTTTGAGAGAGGGCGGTTCGGGAGGCCCTTTCGAATCCTGGAGGGGGTCTCGGGGCGAGGACCTGAGGTCTGCGACTCCGCCAGAGACCGGGTAATTCTGGCGACAGTTGGGGCAGCCCAGCTCCCCCTCCAACACCCTTCGCTCCCTCACCTCGGTGGCGAGGAGGATCAGTCCCCATCCCGGACCGCATTCGGGGCAGACAAGCCTATCGGTGAGGGCAAGATGCATCGTCGGAAGTCGGACGGCGGTGTGGCCCTAGAGACCGTACTGGGCCCACTGGCCCGGGCTCTCCGAAACCCGGGCATACAACAATCCCCCGGAAAGCTCCGGAGGAAGCCGCTTCTTCATCTCGTCGAAGAAGAACCGGGCCTGGTTTTCGGCAGTGCTCTCGATCTCCGTAAAGGGGTGGACTTCGTTCAGGTTCGTATGGTCGAACCGCCCCGCCAGCTCCCTGAGGTGTTTCTTCATATCGGTGAAGTCGTACAC
>JABDNZ010000180.1 GCA_013043565.1 Gemmatimonadota bacterium
GCTTTAGGGGCCGACGGAAACAGGCTCATGAGAGAAGTGATGGGACTCGCCTTTCGGCAGCTTCTTCCGGCGGTGGGGATCGGGTTGGGGCTGGCCTGGCTATTGGCGCCGATCCTCGGAGTCGTCCTCTTGGGTTTGGACCCCCGGGCTCCCTTAACCTACCTCGCCGTGGCGGTTTCCTTTGTGACTGTGGGCCTCGGCGCAGCCCTTGTCCCGGCCCTTCGAGCTGCCGGCGTGGAGCCAGCCGAGGTGCTGAGGGGTGACTAGCTCCGGTCTGCCGCCGCCTCCTGAGCGTACCGTGGTAACTCGGCCAAGAAGGCGTCCACCAAAGCCTCGTCGGTAAGCCAGGAGATCACGTTCAGCCTGAGGGCGAAACCACCAGGGACCGGTGCCGCCGAAACCCAAAAGCGACCTTCGTTCTGAATCACCTCAGCGATTCGAATCTGTAACCGGTCCCGTTTCTTCAGGGCCCCCTTGGCGTTGACCCCACCGTTGTTGATGGCCTCCGTTAGGGCCTCCGGTTCGTGGCGGAACGTGACGATCGCCGTGGCGGGGGGGACTGCGATCTTCCAGTCCGGCAGTTCGGTGATCACCTCGGTGACCTTCCGAGTCAGCCCCATCTGGTGATCCACGACCGATGTGTACCAGTCGGCGCCCAGGTGCTTGAACGCCATCCAGACCTTGAGAGCGTTGAATCTCCGGGTTCCCGCCAAGCCCTGTTTCAGATAGTCCGTCGGGGGCAGGTCGGCGTCCTCGCTAGGGGGTATATAACCTGCCGCGTTTTGGAAGACGTCCTCAGCGAAGGTTCGATCGCGAAAGAGGATTCCGCCGGCGACAAAGGGCACGAAGAACCACTTGTGGGCATCCACCGTCACCGAGTCGGCCCGTTCAACACCGGCGAGGACCCCGGGGTACTCCCGACTCAAACCAACGGCCCCGCCATAAGCTGCGTCGACATGGAACCACAGGCCGGCCTCTCTTGCGAGATCAGCCAGCTCCATAAGGGGGTCAACGGCTCCGGCGGCGGTGGTTCCCGCGATCCCCATGATCGCGAGCGGGTCCATTCCATCACGCCGGTCGCCTTCGATCATCTGCCGCATGACATGGGGATCCACGGTGGCGTCGGGACCGGTGGGCACCAGCCGAAGGGCATCCCGCCCGAGGCCGAGGATGTCCACCGACCGCTCGACGCTGAAATGAAGTTGGTCCGAGGCGTAGACCGTGAACCGTCGTCCCGCCGCTACGAGGCCCTTGTCCCTCACTCCGGGGGCAGCCCTGTGCAACGCCAGTTTTAGTCCGGTGAGGTTCGCCACGGTGCCACCGCTGGTCAGGTGGCCGTGGCAGTCCTCTCCGTATCCCACGGCTTCCCCAAGCCACCTGATCACGACTTCTTCGATGACCGATCCGGCGGGGCTGTGGTGGGAAGCGGCCTGGTTCTGGTTGATGAGGCTGGTGAGAGCATCGGCGAAGATGCTCAAGGTCACCGGGGTGGGATTCATGAGCCCCAGGTAGCCGGGGCTCGTGTTCACAAGGGTGTGGGGCACGACCTGTTCGGAGAAGCGATCCAGGAGCCGTCGGTGATCGGTTCCCTTCCTGGGGAGCCGTTCGTTGAAAAGCGCACGCAGCTCCGCTACGGGGGTGGGATCGGTGATGGATTGGGTCGTTCGGCCTGCGAGACAGTCGGAGATGATCCGGGTGACCCGGTCCCCGACATCCCGAACGAAATCGGGGCTGTCCTGTCGCGGGCCAGAGTCGAACTCTTGGTTCATTCGTCCGCCTCGGGTTCTTCGGCGAGAATCGACTGGCGATCGCGGTTCACATAGAGCTGCACGACGTCGGGCCTGGAGTAGTGGCCGGCGGGATCGAAATTCTGCCGCTCCTCGTAGACCGTTCGAAGAGAGAGCTCAGCCACCAGGAGTTGCTCCTGGTCGTCCGCGGGGTCGATGATCCACTCGCCGGTAGGGGCAGCGATGCAGGACCCGCCTGAGGCCAACACATCAGGAACCGAAGCCAGGATCAACTCTCGGTGCGGCACCGACTCGGGGATGTCCTCTCGGCGAAGCACCCCCGATACCGAGAGGACGAAAGACCGGCCCTCCAGCGCCATGAAGCGTGTGATGTCCCGGGTGAGCCTGGGGCTCCCCGGCCACACCGCCACATGCAGGTTCTCACCCTGGCCGTAGAGGGCCGTGCGCAGAAGGGGGATCCAGTTTTCCCAGCAGTTCAGCCCTCCGACCTTGAAGGGGCCCACCGGGAAGACTCTCAGTCCATGCCCATCACCGGTCCCCCAGCTGAGGCGCTCCTCGTAGGTCGGCATGATCTTCCGATGGACATTTTGGATCAACCCGGCCGCGTCGATGGACACCAAGGAGCAGTATCCGGTATGACCGCCCCGGTCCCCGGGGCGTTCGAAGCACCCCACCATGACGTGGATCCCGTGCTCCTTCGCCCTCTCACTGACGATTTCGAGATGGCCGGCATCGAGGTCGACGGCTTGGTCCAGGTAGTGAGCGTGGAGTTCCTTCTGGACCTTCGAGTCGAATTCCGCCCCCCCTGTGTGGCCAAGCCAGTGTGGGTAGCCCGGCAGCAGCGTTTCGCCGAAGGCCACCAACTTCGCACCACGATCGGCGGCCTGGTCGATCCAATCGGCGACCTTCTTCACGGTCGCCTCACGGTCGAGCCACACGGGTGAGATCTGGGCGAGGGCGACAGTTAACGTTCCTGGAGACATCGTCTTTCCTGTCATGAACCCTCTATTTCCTCACCGGGCAGAGAGCCCCGTCGTCGGTGCACCCCGGACGGCTGATGGTTCGTTCGAAGAGCTCGAAGATCCTCCGGTACTCGTCGGTCCAGGACGATGGGACCACAAACCCGTGGCTCTCAACGGGATACACAGCCATCTCCCAGTTGTCCTTCCCGAGCTCGATGAGGCGTTGGGCCAGGCGCACGACGTCGGAGAAGTGGACGTTGGTGTCCACCATGCCGTGGGGAATGAGGAGGTGGCCCTTGAAGTTCTCGGCGAAGTATATGGGCGAAGACTTTTCGTAGGCCTCGGGATCGTCCTGAGGTTGGTTCAGGATGTTGCTGGTGTAGCCATGGTTGTAATGGGCCCAATCCGTCACGGAGCGAAGGGCTGCTCCAGCCGTGAAGACATCCGGTTCGGTGAACAAGGCCATTAGGGTGATGAAGCCGCCATACGATCCGCCGTACAACCCGATCCGGGCAGGATCGATGCCCTCCTCTTGGACGAGATACGCGGCGCCATCCGTCTGGTCGGATAAGTCCTTTCCGCCCATCCATCGGTAGATGCCGGTTCTCCAGTCTCTTCCGTACCCGGCCGATCCCCGATAGTCGATGTCCATGACCGTATAGCCGTTAGCCGCCAGGAAGTGGTTGAACATGTACTCCCTGGAATACGACGACCAATAGTTGTGAACGTTGTGAAGGTATCCAGCGCCGTGAACGAAGATGACGGCCCCACCGTTGGGCTCGGCTCCAACGTCTCCCGGGCGGTAGATGCGGGCTGGAACCTGAATTCCGTCCCGGGCGGGGAAACGGATAATCTCAGGCTTGATCCACGGGAAGCTGAGCCACTCTTCCGTGGGGGAGTGTGTGATTTGCTCCCGTGGGGCGTCCGATTCGAAGTCTGCCAGAAACAGCTCCCCGGGTCGGTTCGCCACGGAATGAACGAGAGCGACTCTCTCTCCGTCGGGGGAAAGTGTAGCGTCGAAGCCGCCCTGTTCGGTGGTGATGGCTGACCGTCTGGAGCCGTCGAACCGCATGGTGTAGACGTGCTGATTGAAGGGTGAGCCCTCGTTGGTGTGAAGTACGAATCGGTCCCCGCCCTGGGGGATCTGGACCCGGAGGACCTCCCACTCACCCTGGGTGAGCTGAGCTCGATCCGATCCGTCGGCGTCTACGGCGTAGAGATGGGCGAATCCGGTAGCTTCGCTCACGAAGTAGGCCCGATCGGAATCGGGGAACCATCCGACGCAGCGTGAGCAGGGTCCAGCCGCCCATGCCTGGTCTTGGAGAGCGTCAAGGATGGTGAGTTCGCCGGTGGCTGCTTCCAGGGAATAAATCCAACGCCACTCTCGGTCGAATGATGAGCTGACCACCAACGCGTGGGTTCCTGATTCGTTCCAGCCCGCAAAGGAAGCGAAGGAAAGGTCGGGACCGGACTCCTCGATGTCGGTTCCTGCCTCCTCGATCACGTCGGGCTCGGGCATCTCCTCTTCGGGGCGACCCTCCCCCTCATTGTCGAGGGGATAAAGGTCTAGCCAAACCACCTCTCCAGTGGCGGTGTCCAGGAGTCCGACCCGGGAAGAGCCCGGGGTGTCTCCAACCTTTGTTCGGACTGTGAGATCTTCGGTGTATCCCGATTCTGTGATCCAATTGGGAACGATTGTCTGTTGAGCTCCCTGGGCCGGTCGGCTGGCCGTGATGACTGCGTGGGTCCCAGAGGGGTTGGGGATGGGGTTCCCGGCTCTTTCCCCGGCGGCTAGGTAGGTGGGTTTTGGCTCGCTTTCGGCAGCCGCTTCTCGCTCGGCCTCCCTCTCCTCCCCCGCTTCCTTACGACGCCTGATGAAGTCGAACAGCTTCACCTGTTGGTCCTCCAGGAAAGCCTTGTGTCCTTCAGGCTCCTCGGGATCCCGTGGTTCGGGTCCGGGCCGGATGTCAGTGATCTGCCGGATCATGGCCTGGTCCAAAGCCATTTCATACACGTTTCCGGCCCTCCCGAAGAAGAAGGACCTCTCATCCGCAGCGAAAACGGGTGAGCTTTCGCCATCGGTGGTTTCCGTCACTCGCCGTGACCGGAAGGGATCGGTCTCGATTAGATAGAGGTCTCCGGCGACGGAGGTGACGAGAAGTGATCCATCGTTGGAGACGTCGCCGGATGCAGTCCACAGGGCCACCGAATCGGCCATCTCATCCGCCACAAGCTCCGGTTCTCCACCGGACGCTCGGACACGATAGAGCTCGGAGCTGTCGTCCCAGGCCCCGCCCCCGGCCTTCCATTGGAAGTAGACCCACTCAGAATCCACAGACCATCGGATCCCACGGGGGGCGTTCCCCACGTGCTCGGGGCCCCGCATGATGGATTCGATGGTCAGGGGAAAGTCATAGGCTCGGGCTGGTTCGGGCTCCATCTGGGCCGACGTCTGGCCGACCAGAGCGGAAGGCAGGAAGAGAAGGGTCGAGATCGCCGTTCCGAAAAGCGGGCGAAAGCCGAGACGAAACATCGTCAACTCCCGTTGAGGAAACAAAAGAAAAGGCCCATCCACTCGAGAAGCGGAAGGGCCAATAATAGATCCCAACCTGTCCGATGCCAGGGACAGGGTCCTTGTCGGTCAGTCCCCGAAGCTGATTCCTAGCGCTCGAGCGGTCCTGACCACGTCCCCGTCCACCGGGACGTTCTTTCTCTTCGCCAGGGCCTCGCCGAGTGGAACGGATCGGACGTCCGGTGGATCCAGGGAGACCATGGACCCGAAGTCCCCCCTTTTCACCAACTCGATGGCCGCAGCCCCGAAACGGAGGGCCAGCAGGCGGTCGTAGGAAATGGGTTGCCCGCCCCGCTGAAGGTGGCCCAGAACCAGAGACCTGGTTTCCACGTCGCAGTTCTCTTCGATGGTGTGGGCGATCTTTTCCGCCAGGCCTCCGTAACGAGCTTCCTGACCCGGTTTGGCCTCTTCAATGAAACTGGCTTTGCCGCCGATTTCTTTCGCGCCCTCGGCCACCACCACCACGGCGAATTCCCTTCCAACCTCATATCGCCAGCGGACCTTCTCGAAGACCTTCTCCATGGAGTAAGGAATCTCCGGGATCAGGATCACGTCGGCAGTACCGGCCACCCCTGCGAAGAGTGCGATCCACCCGGAGTGCCGGCCCATCACCTCCACCACAAAGGTCCGTTTGTGGGATTCCGCTGTGGTATGAAGCTTGTCGATGGCGTCGGTGGCTGTCTCCACAGCCGTCAGGAAGCCGAAGGTCGTTACCGTTGAACCCAGGTCGTTGTCGATGGTCTTGGGAATCCCGATGACCGGAAGACCCCGGTCCCTGAGCCTCCGGGCGATGGCCAGAGATCCGTCCCCACCAATGGAGATCAGGCAGTCGAGCCCCCGCTTCCGGAACTCCTCGATGATCTCGTCCGAGCGGTCGATCTCGATGACGGTGCCGTCGGGTTGCTCCTGGGGCCACTTCATGGGGTTGCCTCGGTTCGAGGTACCCAGGATGGTCCCACCCGTATGGGTAATGCCAGTGACGATCTCGGCGGTCAGGGGGACCACACCCTCTCCGTTGTACTCGCTGTCTCTCAGAAGTCCTCCGAATCCGTCACGGATCCCATAGACCTCCCAGCCCTCGTTGATGGCCGACAGCACAACGGCCCTGATCACGGCATTCAGGCCCGGCGCATCTCCTCCACCTGTATTGACGGCAATCCTCATCGATATCGGCCTTCGGTTTTACCGGGTTTTTGGGGGATATCCCCGGCAAAAATAAGAGCCCGGACGAACCGGGCGGTCTTTCTACGAGTCAAGAAAGAACAAGGAACGGCGGTGGGAGGTCAAGGCCCAACCTCAACCCAGGACGAGGCGGGCTCCCTCCTCGGCGGCCTGGACGTCCATCCCCAGCCCGCGGGCTTCTGCCTTCTCTCGAAAATGTCGGGTGATGCCGTCGAGCTCAGCGTCCGATCGATGGGGAGAGTGGTGGAAGAACTGGAGCGCCTTCACTCCGGCTCTTTCAGCCAGCTCGAAAGCCTGGGAAAACGTGGAGTGACCCCATCCCTCCCGGCTTTGGTACTCTTCCGCCGTGAACATGGCGTCGTGAATCAGAATGTCGGCGTCCGAGGCGAAGGTCACCATCCGATCCATCCACCCATCGGGTGTCGAGTATTCGCCCCCAACCAGCTCGTTGTCCGGCACGAACACCAACGAACGGCCGAAGGCCTCCACTCGGTATCCAACCGTGGGAGAGGCATGCCGGACTCTCAAGGCAGTGACCCGGGTCTCCGCCTCCTGCCATCCCTCCTCCGACAGCGTGTGGTAATTGATTTCGGCAGAGAGTTCGTCATAGGGGACAGGGAAGTGCGCTGGGTCCATCTGTGCCCGCATGATCGATTCCGCGTCCGTCCTTTCAGGTGATGGCGCTAGAATTCTGATAGACGATTCGGGATCGCACCCCGGTGCGAAGAACGGAAACCCCTGAATGTGATCCCAGTGGAAATGGGAGAGGAAGAGTGTGACGTCATTTGGCGACTGCTCTTCTCTGAGTCTTTCCCCCAAAAGCCTGATGCCGGTCCCGGCGTCCAGGATGATACGCTCATCCCCGGCAGCGACCTCGACGCAGGAAGTGTTGCCTCCGTATCTGGCCGTCGTCGGGCCCGGAGTTGGAATTGAACCTCGAGTGCCCCAGCACTGGATCGAGACGGATCGGGTATCCTCCAACGATAAGCTCCTGGCGCTGTTTGAGGTGACGGGGATGGATCCCGCAATGTATGCCAGGTCCGTGGACTGGGGCGACCCTTTCAGATCCACGTGCCACTTTCATGGGCCGTCCGTGGACGTTTAGATTGTGGCGTCTTGTGTTCCACTTCAACTTTTTCGCGGGCCCCAAGGGAGAACTCTCCGTGCTAGAAGAAGATCAGAACCTTTCGTTCGATGAGATCAGTCGGACGATCCAGCGCGGGATCCTCCCTTCGGAGGCTCCACGGATCTCTGGGTTCGACATCGCCGCTGGAACGAGCCTGGTGGACGACGGCCCGGGCCGGACGCTTTGGGATTTCTTCCAGCTCAAGGACGGACGGATCGGCCTGGTGAATCTCACCGTGAAGGGCGCAGGGCTGCCGCCCGGACATTACCTGGCCGTTGCCAGGAGCCTACTTCGGGAGCTGGGTCGGGATCACGAGGACCTCCAGGGATTCCTGGCGCGCATCAACTCAGGGTTGTCTACCGCCGTCGTGGAGGGCTTGGACCAGTTTGTGGAGGCCGGTGTCCTTCTCCCCTCGGAAGGGGGGGTCGAGTGGGCCGGTGCAGGGATTTGCCCCGGGGCCGTTATCCGGCGTGACGGGGCGTTCCAGGAGTTTGGGTCTCATGGCCCCCCGCTGGGAATGATGGAAGGATTCCAGTATGGGACGGAAAGGTTGGAACTGGGGGCTGGTGATTCGGTAATCGTACTCTCCGAGGTTTCGCAGGGGGTATTCAGAGGGGCTGCCGATCTGGTGGCTTCTCTTCATGGGAAGCCGGTGGGTGAGGTCGTCAGCACTCTCCATAAGGCCCTCGCGAGAGCACAGCCGGACTCGCCGTCGGAAGCGTCGGTCTTGTTCGTTCGCAAACAGTAGGGGCCACCAGGGGCGAACGGCGGTAACTGCCCTCGTCGAAGGAGTAGAGGAAAGCCATGGAAGTGACGGAGAAAGCAATCCGAGACGCTCTTAAGGGCGTGAAGGATCCTGAGCTCAACATAGATTTGGTGACCCTGGGTTTGGTCTACGATATCCAGGTCGAAGGTACTTCGGCGAAGGCCATCATCTCCCTTACCAGTCCCATGTGCCCGGTGGCGGGTGAGATCGTTGATCAGGCTCGCCTGGCCATTGCCAAAGTTGAGGGGGTCGAGACCGCCGAGGTCCAACTGACGTTCGACCCCCCCTGGACACCCGAGAGAATCAGTCCTCTCATTCGGTCGTCTCTGGGCCTCTAATTCGATCGCCTCGACAGCCCGGGCGGCCGTCTCTCTTTCTGAGTTCCCGGAAAAAAAACCCCCGGCGCTCCCTTCGGGCGCCGGGTTCTTGGTCCTTCAGAGCAGTCTCTTCGGCTAGTGCACCAACTCCACTTCTTCTAGAAAGTCCTTGAGCGGATTCGCCACCGCGATGGCTCGTTCGGTGAGGGCGGCGGCGAGGGAGTCCGGGCTCTGTCGAGACCCCGCCAGGTGACGAGCAACGGCCTTCCCCAGTTCTGGGTCTGAGCGCCCGGCGGCAGAATAGTACTCTGCATATCGTGCACTCACTCGCTGTTCGAAGAGCGGGACCTGGGCCTGCGGGGTGCCGTTGTCCACCATGTCGTGGAAGATGGCGGAGTGAAAGGCGTCAAGCCCTTCCCGCACCAACTCCCGGTCCGACCTCCCGACAAAGGCCAGCTGGAGGCCCCGGGTGTGGGCCCACATGAGGAAGATCAGGATTTCCTCGGCGGGAGCTTCTGCCGGGATGCCGTCTTCGTGGGTGAGACCCAGGTCTCCCAGCAGGTTTTCGGCATCGCCATCGGCGATGAAGTCCGAGAAGCTCTCCCAGACGAGACGCGCCAGCGTGTCCCCCAGATCCTGGGGGGTCATGCTCTGAGGGACTTCAAAGCCAGCAGTATCGTCGGTCATACCTGCACGCGTTGTAACCATTGTCATTCCATATCGTTAAATCTTGTAGACAATTCCGCCGAAAAAGGTTCGTGTGTCAAGATTCTCGATTGGAACCCAGCGGGGGGCTATTGGGGTTTAACCTTTCACCTTGAAGAAACAGGGAACACTCGGAGACATACCCATGAAGTGGAAGGCTTCCTTTCCATATCGGTCAGAAATTCGGAACTCGGGGAGGGTGCTCGCACTCGTCCTCGCCGGCATCCCACTCGCAGCCTGTTCGAAGGGTCCGCCGGAGCTTCCGGACCCGAGACCCATCGTAATCCGATCGGGGGAGCGGTTGTTCGCCGAACCGGATCGCATGGCTGCGGTGGATGCCTGGTTCCGTCCTCAACAGGAGAACATCACCAACGATCCCGGGTTCATGATCGAATGGGTCCCCCGGGACACGCCGTCCTACCCCTGGGAGTCCCTT
>JABDNZ010000185.1 GCA_013043565.1 Gemmatimonadota bacterium
CCATGTACCTGTTCATCGTCCACCCCTTTCTCCTTCTCTGTCGAGCCGCCGGTCCCTCCGGCGACGGGCCGGGGCGGTGGTGACGCCCGGTCCCGTACGTCTTTAAGGCACCGGACGTGCCAGCTTCTGGTCGAAAGGGGTTAACTGTAGGAATGCCACCATATTAGGACAGATTTTGGAAGACGGATCTCCAGGGGAAACTCATGAAAATTATGGTTTTTTGTCCTTTTTTTAGGACGGTCGACGAGATTTGGACGTGATGCCTCCCTGGGGTGATCGGGCAAGGCCCCATGGCCGGGATCAACCCCTAGAGCTACTCTCACACAGGAATACCTGATACCACTCTCGGTGAGGCTCCCATGCGCACGATTCCTTTTCCTTTGATCGCCCTGTTGGGTCTGGTGGTCTGTCTTTCGCCGACCGCGGACCTCTCCGCCCAATCCCAGCCGCTCCGCCCGGTCACGGTGGGCTCTCAAATGCCCGATTTCACCTTGCCGGTTTTCCAGGGGGGAGAAATCACGTTCTCCGAACTGAGGGGTCAAAACGTGATGGTCGTCTTCCCCCGGGGGCTCTCCAGGCCGGGAAGTTGGTGCCACATTTGCCCCTACCAGCACTCGGAATTGGTGGAATACGAGGCTCAGACCGACTGGCAGGCCCGGGCCAACCTCAAGATCCTGTTCGTCCTACCCTACGGGCAGGAGATGATCGCCGAATGGGTCGACGCCTATCCCCAGCTCCTCCAGGACATCGAAGACGGGAAGAACCCTCCGAACCAGGAAAGCTTGGATTCGGCGGGACGAGCCCGTATGGAGATGCAGAGGCAGATCTACCCGAAGAAGTTCACTACTACTAAGGGTGAAGTGCCCATCCCCTTCCCGATTTTGGTGGATGGAGATCGGTTCCTCTCGGAGGGCCTGGGCTTTTTCACTACGGACTGGAGTGGGAGCGATGCGGAGCAGAATGTTCCCACGATCCTCATCGTGGACCAGGATGGAATCCTTCAATTTAAGTACATGAGCCAGAACACCATCGACCGCCCCCCCCTCGAGTACCTTGTCCAGGTTGTAGACCTCATGAATGGGATGGGGGGTTGAGGGTAAGCGGCTTTCGAATGGGAACAGGCGGGATACCATGAGGCCCGGGGCTCCAAAGGTTCCGGGCCTCTCTGTTTGGATGGACGGTTCAGCTGAAACGTCCCGGCCGCAAATCCGTTGCCCATCCCATACAACCCTCCCGACTTTGGAAGTCACTCAGATAGTGAACGTCGGTGACGCGGCTCCCGGACCTCCTCGAGGCAAATGACGGAACGACCCAGCGACCGAGAACTGGCAGACCTGGTGGTTCACCAGGGTGACGAACACGCCTTCCGGACCCTGTATCGGCGACATACGCCGGCTGTCTATCAGTTCGTCCTGAGGTTGGTGGGAGGGAATGCGCAGGAAGCGGAGGACATCCTTCAGGAAACATGGATGCGGGCGGCCCGAGGCCTCGAGGGGTTCCGGTGGAAGTCGGCGCTTCGAAGCTGGCTCACGGGGATTGCTCTGAACCGTGTGAGGGAGATGGCGAGGAAGAAGAAGAGGTCGTTGGTGGAGGTGGACGCCGAATGGGAGATCCCGGCTGCTTTGGAGGATCCATGTCAGCGCCTCGATCTGGATCGAGCCATCGAGCTTCTTCCACCGGGTTTCCGCACGGTTCTGGTGCTGCACGACGTTGAAGGGTTCACCCATCAGGAAATCGGGAGTCGGCTGGGGATCACTGACGGAACCTCCAAGAGCCAGCTGCACGGGGCGCGGAAGGCAATGAGACGGCTTTTGAACGTGGGACTGGAAACAGCGTGAACAGGGTGGCAGGGAATCGGGGTGGACGAGAATAACGATAGGGCGGAGACGATGGACAATCACGATCTGACCCCGGAAGAAAAGATGGCGCTCCAGCGCCTCCCAAGAGAGGCGGAGCCTTCCCGGATTCTCGAGGAGAGAGTCGTTCAGTCACTTCGGGAGGGAGGGTTCCTGGAGCCGTCGGCCGGGCCGGAATCCGGAACCCGTAGGGCCGTCCGAGGCAGCTCATGGTATCGGCCGTGGATGGCCGCGGCGTCGGTGGCTGCGTCGGTGGTCTTGTTCGCATCGGGGGTGGTCCTGGGTCAATGGATGGGGGCCCGGAGTACTACGCAGGCCTTCATCCAGGTACGCGATCAAGATGCCACGCAGCTGGCTCTTCGTATCCAGGAGGCCGGCTCGGCCTATGTGTCTGCACTGGCTGCGCTTGGAGAGCTCGGAGTAGGGGGTGACGAGGGCAGGGAAGTGGCTTTGGGCGCTCTCTACGGTGCGGCCAACGAGTTGGCCCGGATGAGCCCGGAGGACGCCGATGTTCTGCGGGTCCTCCAAATCCTGGAAGACCGTCGGGATCGGGATGACGGGTGGGAGGCGGGCGAGAGGAACGTGGTTTGGTTCTAACTCACCAAAAAGAAGGAGGTGGACGATGAAGAGGATGCGGATCTGGGTGGTCATGCCGTTGGCGGTGGGTTTTGGACCGGTGTTGATGAGTCCCGCTTCGGTTGAAGCGCAGGTGCGAGGTCGTGCAGCGGATGCCTGCCCGGCCGGGATGGAGGAAGGGACTCTGGGGATCTCAGGACTGGATTGTGTCGGCGAGTGCACGCTGACCATACGGAATGAAGGGGCTGAGCGTACCTGGTCTTTCTCGACGGAGCCACGGATCATCGGCATCGCGCGTGGAGGACCGGCCGAAGGGACCCTGGAAACCGGAGACTTCCTTGTCGCTATCGACGGGATCCTCATCACGACCAGGGAAGGAGGGCGGAGGTACGCGAATCTCCAGCCTGGTGAGAGGGTGAGCGTCCGGTATCGGCGAGATGGAAGGGTAAGGGAGGGGACAGTCCGGGTCGGGTCTCGGTGCCGTGATGTATCAGAACCCGTCGGTGCGGCCGCCAGGGTGGCGCCGTTGCCCCCGGTTCCGGACGACCCCAGGTCTGTAGGGGTCGCCGTCGTCGCCCCCCGGGTACGAGTGGCGCCGGATAGGGCCAGAACGGCCGTGTCGGGGGCTGAGCGAGCCACCGGGCTAGCGATTGCACCTGTGGCCAGGCCCACCCAGACGGGGCTCTTGGCCGGGAGTACCCCCACGGGGCGCCTGGGGATTGGGTTCCGATGTACGGAGTGTGGCACGCGAGCCGATGAAGAGACTGAAGAAAATGTCTGGTTTTTCTCGGGGCCGTTGGAGGTAACCGCGGTGAACGTCGGTGGGCCGGCCGAGGAGGCTGGGATCAAGAGAGGTGATCTGATCAAGGCCATCGATGGGAAGAGCATCGACACAGACGAGGGTGGATTGACCTTCACTCGGATCACGCCAGGGGAGTCGGTCCGCCTCACCGTGGTAAGGAGGAATGGGGCTGAGGAAGATGTGTCCCTGGTTCCGGACGAGGCTGGACCGGTGGGTGCCCCTGGGGCCCCGTCCCGAGTGGACGCCAGAGAGCCGCGAAGGGCGGCCGGTGTGGCCGTAGTCACTCCCGAGGTGGAGAGGAGACCTTCCAGGGCGACTGCCCGATCTCCTGGGATCCCGGACCCGGAGGACGTTCCGGCCCCCGTCGCCGAAATCGAGCCTCCGGAAGGGATGCCTCTGCGCTACTCCGGAAGTATGAACGGTGTGGAGATCGAGGTGAGGGGTGATCCCGTCACGGTTTCCGAAATGCGGGGCTCCAGGACCATCTACATCAACGCCGACGGGCTCTGGATTCGGATTAGCGTCCCCAGAAGGAGCTTGCTCCCAGGTGGGGAGACCGTCGGCTCGGGAGCGGTGAGCCGGCGATAAGGCTGGAGGGGCGATCACGATGAGCTGGCCGTAAGGGTGGGCCGGCGTACAGCAGGAGCGGTGCGAAGGTGATGGGGAAGCTGGCGGAGCGGGCCGGAACACGAGAAGTTCCTGCCCGCTCTTCTTTCCATCTGTCGACGCAACCGCTTGCGGATAAGAGGAGTAAACACATGGGGCCCTTTTTGAGGAGGGCCCTTCCCAAGCCAACGGTCGCTGCCCTTTGGCGATCCAAATATGGAAGAGATATCCGAGCCGACCGCGAAGGGATTCCAGACCATGAGACGAGTTCGTTATTCGAGAGAGAGAAGAGGTGCGACAATTCCTGCGTTCTTCTGCCTCCTTTTCCTGTGGGGGACAGGGGGCTGTGAGTCTCCCCCGGCTCAAAGTGTTCAGACTGCCACCCGGGACTCCGCAGGGATTTCCATCGTGGAGAACTCAGGGGATATCTCGGCGGAGGAGAGCGGATGGGCCATCGCCGAGGAACCCTTTTTGTCCATTGGCACGTTTCAGGGTGACTCCCTCTATCAGCTGTTCCAGGTTCAAGGCGCCATGCGGTTGGCCGATGGGCGGATCACTGTGGCAAACGGGGGCTCCGGGGAGGTTCGCGTCTACGACAGCGACGGCCGCTTCCTTTCCTCTCACGGAAGGAAGGGTGAGGGGCCCGGCGAGTTCCAGCGGCCGTCGCTGGTGGGAGTACTGGGCGGCGACACCCTCGTGGTGGTGGACAACCAGCTCAGGCGAATCTCCCTGATTCACGCCGACGATGGGTTCCTGGAGTCCACCCGGCTTTCCGATGAGCTGGGTGGAGGCGGGTTCCCGAGAGGGATGTTCGCCGATCGTACCCTGGTCATCGGAGGCGGCTTCTATTTCAGCAGCTCGAGCGGGATGGAGTTGTCAGACGGTTACTCCCGCCGGGAAACCGGCTACGCCTCCGCCGGTCTGGACGGGGAGTTGGTGACGGATTTCGGTCAGTTTCCAGGATCAGAGTTTTTTATGCAGGTCCAGAGCCAGAGCGGCGGAATGATCTCCATGTCCGCCCGCTTGATCCCCTTTGGGAAGTACGCCATGCAGGCTGTCGGTCCGGACCGCTTCTTTTTCGGGTCAGGGGACTCCTGGGAGATCGAGGCCTACGATCTGTCGGGGCGTCTCAGGACACTGATGAGGTTGGATCGGGATCCGTTCCGCGTTGAGGACGCAGATCTTGCAGCGGTAATCGAGGAGGAGATAGCTGAGGCTGACGACCCCTCTCAGGCACCGGAGATCAGAGCTGGGTACGAAGATTTCCCGGTCCCCGACTTCATGCCGGCCTTCGCGGGGCTCCATGCCGATGCCTTTGGGTTCTTGTGGGTGGAGAGGTATCGAAAGCCCGGGGACGATATGCCGGTTTTTGATATCGTGAGCCCGGTGGGGGCTCTCGTTGGGACTGCGACCCTGCCGTCCGGATCTGACGTCCTGGAGATCGGCGACGACTATGTACTCGTGCTCCAGAGGGACCAGTTGGAGGTGGAATACCTGAGATTGTTCTCCCTCAACCGCCCCGCCGCCCGGTAAAAGACCCTTGAACTTTTCGGGAGAGGGGAGTAGCTAGTTCGTGTTCCCCTACAAAGGAGGCACCATGGGCGGGATCAACATCGGCCGTTGGTTGGCCGGAGGTATTGCTGCAGCCGTGGTAACCTTCCTCATGGAAGGTCTGTGGAGCACGATGTACATGGAACAGGCCGAGGCGGCCATGGCAAACCTCGGCCTTACGATGGACATGACCGGGGCGACCTGGGTCCTCGCAATCGTCGTCAGTCTGATTCTCGGTATGGCGTTGGTATTCTTCTACGCGATGGCCAGGCCGCGCTTCGGACCAGGCCCCCTGACGGCCATCAAGGTCACTGTCGCCTTTTGGATCGGTGGGTATCTCCTCCAGTTGATCGGGTATCACATGGCTGGGTTTTACCCCGGGTCGCTTTTGGTCATGTGGGGGTGGCAAGGTCTGGTCTCCATGGTTCTCGCGACCGTCGTTGGTGGGTGGATCTACAAGGAGGAATCGTAGGTCCGAGGGGTGATTTTTTCTTCGCTGCGAGAGCCTTCTCGGTACGACCGGAATGAAAAAGGGCCGCACCCTAAGGTGCGGCCCTTTTGTTGTTCCACCTCCGCCCAAGGCCCTGAAAGGCCCCGGAGGGGCTCTCTTCGGATCGGGCTCTTACATACCGCCCTGGCTGGACGGCGGTACCATCCCGTTGAGCCTCATGTAGGTAACCAGATTCCCGTAGTGCTCCCAACTGTGGGCCAGGTTGAAGCCGAGAACCCATAGCTTGGTGCCCGTCTGCCCGAAGAACTCCACTTCCTCCATGGCTTGGGCATCGTTTATCCCGTAGGCCTTGTCGCAGTTGGCGAAGGAGGTTTTGAGGCCTTCTACGATCGAAGCCTTCTCGGTCATCGCCTGGTAGTTGGCAGGGCCCTGAGTGCTGGTACCGGTCACCGTCCCGCAGAAGAAGTACATGGCGTTGGCCTGGTGGCCAACGATCTCACCGAAAGAGAATACTTCGTCGGTCGCCTGAAAGGCATACTTCTCGGCCGGCATCTGCTCTGCTGCGGCGATAAGGTACCCCTTTACCATCTCATAGAGCGGGGCAAGGGATTTCACGGCGGCGTCGTGGCTCTGCATGTGCTCGTGAGCCTCGTCTTCGGCGTGCATGTGCTCCTGGGCGAACAGCGGCGCGGCCGGCAGGAAGGCCAGAAGGAGGGCGGCGAGGGACAAACGCTTCATGGATCTCTCCTGGAGGGAGTGAGAACAAAGGCTCCCGGGACCGGAGCGATCGAAACGCTCCAGGCCTCTCGGAGGCCATCAGGTTGTCAGGGTTGAAGGGAATACGCTCGCGGAATCGAAAATGTTTCGCAAGTGTAGAAAGTTGGATCCCGGCCTGACCCGGCACTCTTTTTGCCCTCCTAGGCGGGGTGTTGGAAAGCTAACTGTCGTCAATTCAACATGTTGGCTCTGATTCGGCTGCTTCGAGCCGAAGGGCTTGGGACACATTTGCCCAAGGGTTGTCCCCTTCGGCCCGGGCTGAGCGCAAGGAATCTCTGAGGACGCTGGGGAAGGCATGGAATCGAAAGTCGCAAAGCTGAAGATCAAGCCAAAACCGTTTCTCTTTCCGGAGTTCTGCAAGGGGTGCGGACGATGCATTGAGTCATGTCGATTCGACTGTATCACGGAAGGCACGGAGATAAATCCTGAGACGGGACTGAGTCCCGTGAACATCGATCTGGAGAAGTGTTCCGGATGCGGCCTCTGCGCGAGCGCTTGCCCCGAACCATTCGGCCTCCATCTGAGAACTCTAGCTGTCGATGAGATCGATAACGAAGCGCTCGAGGGAGTCCACAGTTTCGAGGAGATGGTGGATCTCTTCGACAAGGCAGACTATGAGCTGGAGGATCCCTCTGAGCTCTTCGGCCCCCGGGAGTCCCTGGCCCCGGATCCGGTAACTATCCCCGACGAGTGGCTCCCGTTCGCCCATGACGAACCCTTGGTTCTGAAGGGGAACTACGCATCGGCGGTAGGGGCCATTCTGGCCGGCTGCCGCCACGTCTATGGCTACCCCATCACACCCTCCACCGAGGGGGCCGAGTTGATGGCGAAGCTTCAACCCCTCATGGACGGAGTCTTTTTTCAGGCCGTGAGCGAGGTTGCCACGGTGAACATGATGTATGGAACGGGTGGTGCTGGCCTCCCCTGCATGACGTTCACCTCCTCCCCTGGGTTCAGCCTCATGCTGGAGGGGGTTTCGTACATGGTGGGGGCCGAGGTGCCTGGGGTGTTCGTGAACGTGATGCGGGGCGGGCCTGGCTTGGGGAACATTGCTCCGGAGCAGGCCGACATCAAACTGGCTTGTCGGGGCTTGGGGCACGGAAACAGCCATGCCATCGTCCTCACCCCATCCACTCCCCAGGAGATGCTGGATCTGACGATGTTGGCGTTCGACCTCACCTTCAAATACCGGAACCCGGTGGTAATCCTGGGAGATGGGTACCTGGGCCAGATGACCGGCCGGGTGAGGCTACCCGATCGGATGAAGAAACCGGGAATTCCTGAATGGGCCGTTTACGGGGATTTGGAGCACCGGAGAAACCTCATTTGCTCCATCGAGCTCTCGGAACCGGTCCAGGAACAGCACAACATCCATCTGAATGAGAAGTATGC
This sequence comes from Gemmatimonadota bacterium, assembly GCA_013043565.1. GTDB lineage: Bacteria > Gemmatimonadota > Gemmatimonadetes > Longimicrobiales > Gaopeijiaceae > JABDNZ01. Next base: position 8,012 of record JABDNZ010000185.1, read on the forward strand.
GGCCATGGCTGCCGAAGAGCAGCGGGCCGACCTCTTTCACACCGACGATGCGGAAGTCTTGGTGGTCGCTACCAACACCCCGGCCCGAATGGCGAAGGGAGCCGTGCAGGAGCTGAGGGACCAGGGCGTCAAAGTCGGCCTGTTCCGGCCGATCACGGTCTGGCCGTTCCCCATCGATCTTTTGAAGCCCGCGCTCGAGCACACGAAGCGGATCGTGGTGGTAGAGGCCAGCCCGGGACAGCTGGAAGACGAGCTCCGGTTGGCCTTGAGCAAAGCCGGGATCCACCCGCCCGTCATTGATCACGTCCGTCATTACGGAGGCATTCTGCCGCAGCAGTCGGAAGTTGTGGAAAAGGTTCTTGAAGGGGAGGAGGCAGTTCAATGAGCGTCTCCACCTTCTACGATCGGTTCGAGCGCCATGCCCAGGGTGAGGGCCTGAAAGGTCACGCCACACACTACTGCGCCGGGTGCGGGCACGGCCTGGCCCACAAGTACATGGCGGAGGCCATCGACGAGTTGGGGATCCAGGATCGTACGATCGCCATCTCTCCGGTTGGATGTAGCGTCTTCCTCTACTACTACATGGACGTTGGGAACTCGCAAGCCGCTCACGGTAGGGCCCCGGTGGTGGGGCTGGGTCACAAACTTGCCAATCCGGAGTCTGTCGTCATCTCCTACCAGGGAGACGGAGACTTGGCCTCCATCGGGCTGGCGGAAACCTTCCATGCTGCCCAGGTGGGGTTGCCGATCTCGGTGATCTTCATCAACAACGCGATCTACGGAATGACCGGTGGCCAGATGGCCCCCACAACCTTGATGGGTCAACTAACCACCACCACACCCAGGGGAAGGGAGAAGGTTGCGGGGCTCCCTATTCGGATGGCCGAGATGATCGGTCAGATGGACGGGCCGGTATATGTGGAACGGGTCGCTTTGTTTGGAGCGAAACAGCGGGTGAAAGCCAAGAAGGCCATCAAGAAAGCCATTCAGCTTCAGGTCGAGAATAAGGGTTATTCATTCGTTGAGGTGCTTTCCGAGTGCCCTACCCACCTGAAGATGACGCCTGTGGAGGCAGAGAGGTGGGTCGAAGAGAACATGGTGCCCGTCTTTCCCCTCGGCGTTCAGAAGGACATCACGGACGAGATCACCCCTGAGATGGAATTCAAACCCTTCACCCCTTCCTTCGACGTGGATGAGGTGAAAGGGCTCGTGATTGAAGGAGCTGAAAACGGGGTGGAGCGATTCGGGTCGGCTTTCCCGGAGCATATCAGCAAAGATGATATTTCTCTCAAGCTGGCTGGTGCCGGGGGCGACGGGGCTCAGACGGCCGCCCTCCTGTTGACTCGCATGGCGATCAATGAGGGCCTGGATTCGACACATATTCCTTCCTATGGGCCTGAGTCCCGGGGGGGTACCTCCTACGCGGACGTTCGGATCGCGAAGGAGGAGGTGCTCTCACCTGCGTCTCCGAAGCCCAACATCCTCATTGCCTTCAATGCGCCAAGCTTGACGAAGTTTGCCCCCACCGTGGCTTCAGGGGGCACCATCCTTTACGACAGCTCGGTCATCTCCGACCCGCCCTCGGTCAACGGTGGCATCAAGATGTATGGAGTCCCGTTTACGGAGATCGCCACGAAGATCGGGCGGCGGGTGATCAAGAATGTGGTGGCGTTGGGTGCGCTTCAGGCCATGACGGAGCTCTTCCCTGAAGAGACCTTCCTGGCTGCCATTCGCCAGGCGCTGGCCTCGAAGTGCGCCATGATTCCCATGAACGAAGAGGCCTTCCAGTGGGGGCAGAAGGCCGTGCGGGAAGGAGTCGAAAAAGACCTGGGCTGAAGATGTAGGGGAACCGCAGCGCCTCTTCCCGAACAGATCAGAAGCGCCAAAAGGGGGCCGGACCACCGGCCCCCCTTCTTTTGCAACTCACCGGATTTCGGCGGCATCTCATAACGTAGTTAAAAGAAACAGAATCTTCCGGATCTGAGAGAGAGCCCCAGATGTCCGACCTCCTGAGTGATGTCCGCTATGCTCTGCGAGCTTTTCGCCGGTCGCCCCTCCATACACTCCTGACAATCCTGATCCTCGGCGTCGGCATCGGGGCTGTCACCGTGATGTTCAGCACAATGAACACGACGGTCCTGCGGCCCCTCCCCTACCCGGAGCCTGACCGCCTCGTATGGGGCTGGAAAGCCAGCGACCAGGTTCAGCGAAACTCCCTTTCCTGGGATGATTACCGAGACTATCGGGACGGCGTGTCTGCGTTCGAGGAGGTGGCGGCTTTTTATGTCTTCCGGCCCCAAGTCCTGGTCACCGGCGTGGAGGAATCCGAGCGGGTACGGGCGAGCTTGGTGACACCCAACTTTTTCCGGACTCTGGGAGTCCTCCCGGCGATGGGCCGACCTTTCCGGCCGGAGGAGGCAGTCTTCGGCGGGGCTCCGGTGGCAATCCTCAGCCACTCCTATTGGCAGGGGCGCCTGGGTGAGGATCCCGACATCCTCGGGAAAACCCTGATCTTTGATGGTACCGTCACCGAGATCGTGGGCGTGCTGCCGGAAGGCTTCCAGTTCCGGGCTCAGGACACTCATATCTGTCTCCCGTCCCAGGAAGGGTCCGGTTATACCCAGGGTCGATTGAACAACAACTTCTTTTTTGTCGGCCGTCTCCGGGACGGGGCCGACCTGTCGCTAGCCCAGGCTCAGATCGAGGCGGTGGGCCGGAACATTCAGGCGGAAAGCCCAGACTTCGCGAGTTGGCATCATTTCATTGAACCTCTCCACGACGTTTTCTACGGAGACCTCCAGGACGTGCTTTTGATTCTCTTCGGATTGGTGACCCTGGTGCCTCTCCTGGCGTGCGCGAACGTAGCCTCTCTTTCGTTGGCAAAAGCGACGACCCGCACGCGAGAGTTGGCGACGCGGCTTGCGTTGGGCGCTCCTCGGAAGCGGGTTTTCAGGCAACTCATGGTCGAGAGTCTGCTGCTGGCGGTGATGGGTGGGGGGCTAGGCGTGGCGCTGAGCGTCGGCGGGAGCCGCGCGCTCCGGAGTTTTGGACCGGCCACCCTTCCGAGGCTGGAAGAGTTGGGAGTGGATGGACCGGTGGCGGCGTTCGCTCTTTTCGCCTCCCTCCTGACGGTGCCCCTCTTCGGCATCCTCCCGGCCCTGAAAGGAACGGGTTTCGACCTGGCTGGCGCTCTCCGATTCGGCGCGAGAGGAGGAGCCGAGGCCAGGAGCCGGGCTCGATCGGTTCTGGTGGTGGCGCAGGTTGCCCTCTCGATGACACTCCTCATCGCATTTGGGATGTTGATTCGAAGCTTTCGCGCCCTTCAGCAGGTGGATCCTGGGTTCTCCGTAGAGAGCCTTCTCACGGCCGGAGCCCAAATCCCCGACTACAAACATGATGGTGAGGCGGAACTGGCCCTTGCCTGGGACCAGGTGCTGGACCGGCTGAGAGGGGTGCCCGGGGTCCAGACCGCGGCGGCTGCCGACTGGCTCCCCATCTCTCCGGGTGGGGGACGATGGATGTCGATTTTCCGCACCGACCAACCTCCGGCGGAGGGGGAACAGGGGACACCGGCGGCCCACAAGATCGTCTCGACAGATTATTTCAGTACCCTGGGGGTGCCATTACTGGCGGGGCGTTCTTTCAATCGAAGCGACCGCTTCGACACGCCTCCGGTGATGGTCATTTCGGAATCGCTGGCCAGGGTACTCTACCCCGAGGAAGATCCGGTCGGCGGAGAGATAACCCTGTGGGGCACCAGCTTCCAGGTTATCGGTGTCGCGGCCGATATCTCCGAACGAGGACCTGGGAGAGTGGGACGTCCTCCTTATTTCGTATCGTTGAATCAGGTCCCAGCGGCCAGCTTGGCCGTCATGGTTCGGACTGCCAACATAGGACCGTTGGAAGTGGTAGCCGGGGTCCGGGAAGCTCTGAGAGAGGTCGACCCCGACATCGCGCTGACGGGCGTCCGGACGATGGAAGCCCGGGTGTCCGATACTCTGGCTCAACCCCGCTTCCGGATGACCCTTGTGGGAACCTTTGCCCTCGCTGGGCTCCTTCTAGCCGCCTTCGGCCTCTACGGCGTGTTGGCGTTTTTTGTGGCCCAACGGCGGAATGAAATCGGGATCCGGATGGCCGTTGGGGCCAGGCAGACCAGCGTTGTGGGGCTGGTTCTGAAACACGGCCTGGGGCTGGTGGGGGCAGGCGCGGCCCTGGGCGTCATAGGAGGAGCATTGGCCGGGGCCTCACTTCAAAGTCTCCTGTTCGGCGTCTCTTTGGCAGACCCCGTGACCTTGGGCGGAGCCAGCCTCGTGCTCTTCCTCGTCGCTCTGACAGCGTCGGGGTTTCCGGCCTGGAGAGCAGCGAGAGTGGATCCTCTGGAGTCCCTCAGGGCCGAGTAGCTCCGATCATCGCCTCGGGCATACGAACGGCCACAACTCTGCCGCGGGCGGTCACCACGCCGTCAGCGGACAGAGTCTCCTCCAGGACTACCTTTTTGTCGGTGATCTCGACGATCCGGCCCCGCACCTCTAACACCGGCCCCAACGGTGTGGGTTTAAGGAAGTCCACCTCAAGAGACGCCGTCACGAATCGAGGGGCCTCCCCTTCTCCTATCTCTCGGCCCTCCCTCCGGAGCATGGCCGCCGCAGCTCCCCCGGTCCCGTGGCAGTCCAACAAGGAAGCGATCAGGCCGCCGTAGACGTAGCCGGGGATTGCCGTGTGATGGGCTTTCGGGACAAAACGGGAGACGGTCTCCTCGCCCTCCCAGACGGTCTTGAGTTGGTGGCCTTCTGAGTTGAGGCTACCGCACCCGAAGCAGTGGGCCACGTCTTCGGGATAGTAGTCCTGCACTGCCGGTTTCTTTGGTGTCATTTCAGCCGTTTCCGTTCAGGACATCTGGGGGTTCAGGATTGCCGCCTCTCGGTTGTACCGGCGATGGGTTGACGAAATGTCATTTCGAACATAATGTGCATATGCACAAAAAGAAGCAAGGCGTCTTTTTTTGAAAGGACCCTTCATGAAGATCGGGATCATCATCTGCGACCGCTACCGAGGATGCGCTGGAGGGAAGTGTTTTCGTTCGGTCCGGCACCGGGAAGGGGCTTTTTCACGTTACCCGGCTGACGAGTCGTTGGAGGTCGTTGGCTTCACGAGCTGTGGGGGCTGTCCTGGCGGCAATGTCGAGTACACCCCTGAAGAGATGCTCAAGAATGGAGCGGAGGCCATCCATCTTGCGACAGGTCTGGTGGTGGGGTACCCCCCCTGTCCTTGGACGGCATACTTCAAAGATTTCATTGAGACCAAGTACGGGATTCCCGTGGCTGTGGGTACCCACCCGATCCCCGAACACTACCTCGAAACTCACCAAGGCCTCCCCAGCCTCTCGATCATCCCTTCACATCCCGAGCTCTTGGCGGATGCCGAGACAAGAGTTGAATACGGGTGACCCTGGAATCCCATGCCAAGACCAAGAAAAGAACGGAAGTGCCGCCATTTCGAGGGAGACCGGGTCTTCAAACCTCGCAGCATCCCCATGCCCGAGTTGGAGGTCCTCTTCCTGGGAGAGGACGAGCTGGAAGCCCTCCGCTTATGTGACGTGGAGGGGCTTCACCAAGCTCTGGCGGGAGATCGCATGGGGGTTTCCCGCGGCACGGTGCAAAGACTGCTGAAATCCGGCCGGACGAAGTTGGTCCGGGCCCTTGTTGAAAATGCGGCCCTGGTGATCGGGCCCAAAGGAGAATCATAGATGAAAGTCTGCATACCCACCCTGGACGACCGAGGGGTGGAAGGCAAGCCTTCGGACCATTTTGGAAGCGCGCCCTTTTTCACCTTCGTGGACACGGACACGGGTAAGGTCGAAACCCAGCGGAACGGTGGAGAAAACCATGTTCACGGCTCATGCCGGCCCTTGGAGTCGTTGGGTGCTCAATCCGTTGACGCAATCCTCTGCAGGGGGCTGGGAAAGAGAGCTTATTCCCGTTTGGAGGCGGGCGGAATCGGAGTATTTGTGACACTGGAGAAGGATGTGGAAGGCACTTTAAAGGCGTTCGCTGAAGGTCGCCTCCAACAGCTCACTTCCGAAGAAGCATGCCACGGTCACTCCCATTCCCACGCCGGCTCCCAAGATCGTTCGGGGATGGTTGGCCGATCGGGTGGGCGGGGTTGCGGCCACGACTATAATCAGGGGCGCGAAAGAGGAAGGGACCGCCTGCGGGGGTTTGAGACCTGGGGTGAGGGGTAAGCTCACTTCCGACCCTGCGAAGCCTGCCAGCCTAAACATATAGCGGATGTTCTCATGAAGAATCCTTCGGACAAGAAGCTGAAGATCGATACCGAATGTATTCACGCCGGCTCGGAGCCAGATCCCATTTACGGGGCCGCTGTTCCACCGATTTTTCAGACCTCCACTTTTGTTTTCAGTTCGCCTGAAGAGGGCGCCGCTCGGTTCGCCGGGGAAGAGGCCGGATACATCTACACACGCATGGGGAATCCCACAACGTCTGCGCTGGAAACGGCCGTGGCGACTCTGGAGGGGGGCACCTCGGCCCTGGCCACCTCTTCGGGTATGGCTGCGGTTTCCACCGTCTTCTTCGCCCTTCTTTCGGCTGGGGATCATGTCGTGTGCAGCCAGTCTGTCTACGGTCCGTCCCGGGTGGTTCTGGAGCGGGACTTTTCTCGGTTCGATGTTCGAGCGTCCATGGTGGATACGAGCGATCTGGGTACGCTTCAGGCATCAATGACCGATCGGACCCGGGTCGTGTTCGTCGAGACGCCCGCCAACCCGACCCTTGCCATAACGGACCTGGCCCAGGCGGCTCAGATCGCCCACGAGGCCGGTGCGGTCCTGGTGGTGGATAACACCTTCATGAGTCCCATCCTTCAGCAGCCGTTCCAATTCGGCGCCGATATCGTTCTGCATTCGGTCACGAAGTTTTTGAACGGGCATACCGACGTGGTGGGGGGCATTCTGGTATTCAAAGATCCTGAGCTGATGGGAAAAGTCCGGGGGGTCCTGCATTACCACGGGGGAACGATGGATCCCCATCAGGCTTTTCTGGTTCACCGAGGTGTAAAAACTCTGGCCATGCGAGTTCGCAAAGCCCAGGACAATGCAAAAGCCCTCGCGGAGATGCTCTCCGCGCATCCCTCCGTGGAGTCGGTTGGTTACCCAGGCCTGCCAGGGCACCCTCAGGCCGATCTCATCTCTCGCCAGATGAAGGGGCCGGGGTCGCTGATCTCGTTCCAGCTCAAGGGCGGACTCGAAGCGGGGAAGAAGGTCCTGAGCACGGTTCAACTTCCGGCTTTGGCCGTATCACTGGGAGGAGTGGAGAGCCTCATCCAGCATCCGGCATCCATGACTCACGCTGCGATGAAGCCTTCGGACAGAGAGGAAGCAGGCATCACCGACGGGCTGGTCAGGCTGGCGGTGGGGTGTGAGGATGCGGAGGATCTGTTGGCCGACTTGAGGCAGGCTTTGGACGGGCTTTCTTAGTCTTCGTCTTCCGGGCCCCACGCTTGGTTCGTACGAAATCCGATACGTGGTCGCCGTAGGCCTCGATGAATCCCTGCAGGTGGTCGTCCTCTCGCACCCTGCCTCGGCACGAGCTGGAGTTGCAAGTGCAATCGAATGGTCTGAGGATATTGTTTCCGTACGTGGCGTAATCCACACGGATCTCCTCCCCGTTGGCTATGGGCCGCCGGGCAACGAGATCCAAGCCCTCGAGCCATGCGTTGGGATCACACGAATGGTGGATGGGACGCCAATCTTCAGGATCTTCATCCCAGGTCACCCACATTTCATCTGTGAGCGGCCAGGCGTATCCCCTGAACCAGTCCCTCTCCCGTTCACCCCATTGGCTTTCAACTCGGGACCGAGTGACCAGGGAGTGAGGTGTGCCCTCGAAGGGCATGATGGTCTCGCCTTGCTCTATGGACCGATTGGCAAAGACCGCGTAACCGTTTCCCGGTGTCGGGAGGGTCGACCAACCCCTCTGGCGGCGAGCGTGGCGAGCCATCCCAGCCCTGATGAGGAGGTCCGTGAAACCCTGGTGTCCGGCCGGGTCGTTCAGTAGCGCGAGATCAGCGCTCCCCGGGTCCGAAGGCGCGTAATAGACACCACAATTCGGATTGATCTCCAGCATGTACAGACCACCGTCCCGATCCATCCTCAGATCGCATCGTCCAAAGGAAGCCCCCCGCATACCCAAGAAGAAATCGGCGGCCACCTTTCGAAGGCGGTCCCCCAATTCGCCATCGTGGAGGGGAATCTCTTCCATGCTGTGGTAGTCTCTCCATTTCAGATCAGAGTGCTTAAAAGACTCCCCGTTGGGAAATACGAATTCCACCGGGACGTAGGTCACCGGGTTGCCGAGACCGTCCGGGTTTTCAGCTACCAGGACCGTAAACTCCCGACCCTCGACGAACTCTTCGATAAGGGCTGCACCATACTTCTCCATCAGAGGCCGCGTGCGATAACGAAGAGCAAAAGTCGTCTCTACACGTGAAGTCTTCCATAAGTCGATGCTGCTATAACTGGAAGGGTGCTTGACGATGAGGGGGAAGCGAAGAGTCTCAGCTGCCCTCGTGATGTCTTCTTCGGTTTTGGCCAGGACATAGTCCGGGAATCCGATTCCCCAGGCCGAGCATACCCTCTTCATGGCTTCCCGACTGGGTTCGTAGAACTCGGAAGTCGCGCCGGTGAACGGTACGTTCAGCCGTTCTAGAGTTTGGACGACCTCGATACCGGGACTTTCCTCATCCCAAGCACCGGCGCAAAGGTTGAAGAATAAGTCATACCCCTTGCGGGAAAGCTGATTGAGGCGGGCCACCCCTGTCTCTTTTGTTAGACCTTCGACGGACCAGTCGTGGTCCTTGAGGAATGGAGTAGGGTCCACCCTCCAGTCGTCGACCGGTGCCTCCCAGGCCGGGCAATCGTAAACGTCGTCCAGGACACAAACTCTCATTGGGGTGGCAACCGAGAAGGAGTGGAAAAGATCCTACCGCCGATAGAAACCAAAGTTATAAGAAAAAGGATTAAGAGCATGTTACGCTCTTAATCCTTTATCCAAAAGTAAGGTAGCCTCTTTTATACGATGTTATAACCCATCATGACACATTAAGAACTACCTCTATACGTCATTCCAATGAGAGGGCTTGCGTCGGCTGGACTCTCGCCGCGGACCGTGCCGGAAGAAAGCTGGCAACAACGGCGACGCCGAACAACAAACCGGCCGCCGCTAAGGCCGTTCCATATCCGATATTCGCGTCGAACAAATCCAACGTACTCATTACGGCCCGATGGATTCCGAAAGCCAACGGAATGCCCAGGACCATGCCGAACGCCGCAAGGAGAAGCCCGCGACGGGTGATCATTCCAACCAACTGTCCGCTGCGGGCGCCCACTGCCAGTCGGATCCCCATCTCTCTTCGCTGCTGAAGAACGCTGTGAGCCATGACGCCGTAGATACCGATGGCGGAAAGGAACATGGCCAGGCTTCCCAGTGCGGTGACGAAGAGTGCCAGAAACGACATTGCCGCCACTTCATACTCGATGTGTTCCTCCATTGTCCGGATCAGCGTGAGCGGCTGGTCCGGATCAATCCCCCGGACTACCTGCCGGACGTCGGAGATCAGGGCCGTGGGTACACCGACAGTTCTGACGGCCACCGCCGGGTTTTGCAGAGGTAACTGTGCCAAAGGGATGTATACCGCAGGCTCGATGATGCCGTCGAACGGAATCCGGCTTTGCATGATATTGCCGACGACCCCGACGACTTCACGGTACTCATCCTGGATTTCGATGCGGTTCCCGATGGCATCTCCGTCGGGAAAGAACCTCCGAGCGAACTCTTGGTTCACTACCGCCACCAAGGTCGCGTCGCCCCGGTCCGAGTCCTCCATGGGTCGGCCGGAGAATTGGGGGATTTCGAGGGCCCGAAAGTACCCTGGGTTCACGCTCTGCCATCCGGTGCTTGGCCGTTCATTGGGGTCGTCCACTTCCCGGCCCTCGATCTGGAAGAAGTCGTTTACGTTTTCCCGACCCCTGGGGAGAGAAGCCATGACCGCCACCCCTTCCACGCCGGGGGTGTCTTCAAGGTTTCTGATTAGCTCCTCTTCGAAGAGCAGGCGGTCCGCCGGCTCGGCGTATTTGTACTCGGGAAGGGTCAACTGGAAGGTGAGGAGCCCGTCCTCCCTGAAGCCATTGTCCGCGAAGACCAGACCGTTCATCACGAGACGGAGTTCGCTGGCACCGGTGAGGAGGGCCAAGGCCACCGCGATCTGGCCCACGACAAAACCGTTCCTGAGTCGCCTTCGAGTGCGTCCAGCCGTCCCTCCGCGGCTTCCGTCTCCGAGCGAGTCTCTCAGGTTTCCCCGGATCGCATGAATGGCTGGAGCCAAGCCGAATAAAACCCCCGCCACCACGGCGATTCCTACCGTCGTGAGGAGCGTCGGGAGGTCCAGCGTCGGGAGGAAGGCTCGCGGCAGGTCCGCGGGCATGGCCGCCGTCAGGCCCCGGATGACATAGATCGCAAGGACGATTCCGAAGCCACCGCCGATAAGACCGAGCATCACGCTCTCGGTCAGGAGTTGGCGGACGATCCGTCCCTTGCCGGCTCCGATGGCCGTCCGAACGGCGATCTCCTTCATTCGAGTTTCAGCCCTGCTGAGAAGGAGGTTCGCCACGTTGGCGCAAGCGATGGCCACACCAAACAGGGATACCGCTATGAGGAGCATCACCAGCTTTGCATCGGTGGGTCCCGGGAACCATTGGCGTGCTGGTTGAACCAGGACACCCCACCCTCTGTTCTCCTCCGGGTACTCTGTCTCGAGGCGTGCTGCGATAGCGGTGATCTCGGATCGAGCCTGGTCGACCGTCGCGCCGGGTGCCAACCGACCGAATGCCAACCAGCTCTTGGAGGCCCGGTCATCCTGGCTCGAAAGGTCCGTGGGCCTGAACGCTTCGATCATTGCCGGAAGCATCTCGAAGTCTTCCGGCATCACCCCAATCACCGTATAGGGGGTACCATCCAATACCAGGGTCCTACCCAGGATATCCGGGTCCCCTTCATACTGGTTTTGCCAGTACCGATGGGTGATGATGACGACGTCACCGATCCCGGCGGCTCCCTCCTCCGGTCGGAACGACCGTCCCAATCCCGGCTGGATCTGAAGGACGTCGAACATATTGGGCATGCCGACCGCCACCTGAATCTCCTCGGGAAAGTCAACACCGGTCACGTTGGCAGTTCCAAAGGTGAACGCCGTCATGGAGGAGAAGCTGGTGGCCGCTTCCCTCCAATCCCGAAAGTTCGGGACGGCCGCGGCCGCGGCCCTATCGATGCTCTCGCCATGCCGAGCCTCCAGAATCAGGACCAGCCCGTCCTGATCACCGAAAGGGAGGGGCTCCAGCCAAAAGGAGCTGGCCAGGGCGAACATGGCCGTGGCCGCGGCGATTCCAAGGGCGAGGGAGACCGCTGCAACCGAGGAAACCACGGGGGTTTTCCAGAGCATGCGGACGCCGAATCTCAAGTCCTGAAACAGGTTGTTCATGCCGGGCCCCGTAGAGGATCAGATTCGACCAGACGGTCGTTGAGCTCAGGTGCCCCTACGGAAGGGTCGAGAGTCGGGTTTCCAGGGGTTTTTCGGAACGATTCTTGTATGTTGGGAACTTCGGAGGTGGCTATGTCGGAAAAACCAGAAACCCCCGCGACCCAGGCTCCCCTCAGGGTGCTGGATCAAGCCGGTGAAGCACAGTTCTTCGAGACTGTTCTCCGGTGTGTCGCCGACGGTGTTTTCACGGTCGATAGGCACTGGCGTATCACCTCCTTCAACCGCGCTGCTGAGAGGATCACCGGGGTCCCGGTGGAGACGGCCATCGGCAAACGGTGCTCCGACGTCTTTCACTCCGACCTTTGCGAACACGCCTGCCCGATTCGAGAGACCCTGGATACCGGATCGGAAGTGATCGATCGGCCTGCCCGCATCCTCAACCGGAAAGGCGGCTCGGTTCCCATCAGCGTCAGTAGCGCCATCCTCCGGGCGGAGGACGGTACTCTCCTCGGAGCCGTCGAGACGTTTCGGGATCTCTCCACGTTGGAACAGCTGAGGAGGGAGATCCGGAGCCAATGGACCTTCGAGGATATCATCGGAAAGAGCGAAGCGTTCCAGAAAATCTTCGCCATCCTCCCGGACATCGCCGACAGTGAGAGCACGGTCCTCATCGAAGGGCCAAGCGGGTCGGGGAAGGAGTTGCTGGCCCGGGCGATCCACAACCTGAGTCCGAGGAAGAAGGAACCCTACGTGGTGGTGAACTGCGGTACGCTGCCACCGAACCTGTTCGAGTCCGAGCTATTCGGATACCTGAAGGGGGCTTTTACCGACGCAAAGAAAGACAAGCCGGGGCGGATCACCTTGGCCGAGGGAGGGACCCTGTTTTTGGACGAGATCGGCGATCTACCACCTGAAACCCAGGTGAAATTGCTCCGCCTCCTCCAGGAACGGGAATACCACCCGTTGGGTTCGGTGGACACCTTGAAGGCGAACGTCCGTGTGGTGGCGGCCACAAATCGGGACCTTTCGTCTCTCCTGAGTCAGGGGGAGTTTCGCGACGACCTCTACTTTCGGTTGGCTGTGGTCCGCCTCTCCATCCCGCCCCTCTCCGAGCGGCGTCAGGACATACCCTTCCTCATCGACCACTTCATCCAGCGCTTCAACCGCCGTCGCGGAAAACGAATTCAAGGCGTGACGCCGGCGGTCATGGAGGTTCTCATGAGGCATCCCCTGACGGGGAACGTCCGGGAGCTGGAGAACATCATCGAATACTGCTTCGTCCTCTGTCGCAACGGGTTCATCGATGTCAGGCACCTCCCGGACGATCTGAATCCGGAGACCAAAACGACGGAGGCTCCCACGACCACGGGACCCATGGCTCCGCTCCAGGAGAGCGAGGCCGACGCGATCCGCCGAGCCCTGGTGAGACACGCAGGGAACAGGGCGCGAACGGCCGAGGACCTTCGAATCAGCAGGACGACCCTCTGGCGGAAGATGAAGAAGTACGGGATTGAAGAAGCCGACTTCCCGGCCTCCTCCTCT
>JABDNZ010000189.1 GCA_013043565.1 Gemmatimonadota bacterium
GCCCTGGGCCACCGGCACAGCCGGCCAAGAGACCGGTCAGGAAAAGAACGGTTGCCTTTAGTGATATCCTGGATCGCATGAGTGTCTCGAGTCTGAGGCGGGCGGGCACTGGTCAGCCTCGAATGTAGGGAATCCGGAGGAGAATGTGGACTCCCGGACTGGAACAAGGGCCCGGTTGAGGTCTAGGAACACTATCTTCCTAACGTTCGATGCGGTTCGGGTGTCTTTATCAGAAGATCCGAAACCCAAACAGCAGTTGAATATCGATGCCAAAAATACAGAGAGGACGAACCATGTGGAGGATGAAAATTCGTAGCGCCGTGTTCCTGGCGATTGGCCTGGCGCTCGTTCTCCCCATCGGCATTTCGGCCCAGGTCGAAGAGGAGCCCTATCAGATGGGCCGGGCCCTTCCACCACTCCCATCCGATGGATCCCTGGTGGAGCTGACCCTGGACGAAGCCATTGCCAGAGCCCTGGAGATGAACCTGGACATCCAGGCAGCCAGGCTCAACCCGGAGATACAGAACTATTCGTTGTTTTCGGCTCGGGCCGCCTTCGCTCCAACCTTCTCGATGACGGTAGGGCAGAACAACTCCAGCCAGCAATCCACCAGCCAGTTGGATGGAGGTATTCGGACCTCCACCGACCGCCTGACCTTCAACAGCTCCATATCCAAGCCGGTACCATGGTATGGGGGCCGGTTGAGCGCAAACTTCAACAACAGCCGCACCGAGACCAACAACTCCTTCGCCACGCTGAACCCGTCGTTTCGCTCCTCCTTCAGCCTGAACTACAACCAACCGCTTCTTTCGGGCTTTAGGGTCGACAATCAAAGAAACGCCCTGAGGACGCAGGAGATCCAACTGGAGATCACCGACGTTCAGCTCCAAGCTCAGGTGGAAAACCTCACCAACCAGGTACGATCGGCCTATTGGAGCCTCCGATCGGCCATCGAGAATATCGAGATCCAGAGGCGTGCCCTTGCCCAGGCTCAGCAGCTGCTGGCCCAAAACCAGATCAGGGTGCAGTTGGGCACCATGTCCGAGCTCCAGGTGGTGCAGGCCGAGTCCCAGGTGGCGAACGCCGAGCAGTCCCTCTTGAACGCAGAGGTCCAGTGGAGGAACCAGGAACTCAACTTCAAGCGACTGCTCCTGGGGGGAGCCGACGATCCGCTCCTTTTCCAGACGTTGAACCCGACATCTCTCCCGGTGATGGAGGAGGTGACCGTGGATATCCAAGCGGCCATCGAACGAGCGCTGGTGCAGCGTACCGACATCCGGCAGCAGAGGCAGCAAAAAGAAATCTCCGAGCTGAACCTCGAGGTGACGCAGGACAACGTGAAACCGAGCCTGGACCTCTCGGCCAGTTATTCCGTTTCCGGAGTGGGCGGGGATCAATACCAGAGGGATCAGCTCGGCGGGGACCCGGTCCTCATTGGACCCGGCGGCTACCAGGACGCACTCCAGGCCATCGCCGACCGGGACACGCCAACCTGGAACCTGTCACTGAACTTTTCCTATCCAATCGGGAACCAGGGCGCCAAGGCGAACCTCGAGCGGGCTCGTTTGCAAATGAGGCAAACCGAGCTCGACTTGAAGAGCCAAGAGCTCTTCATCGTGACGCAGGTTACCGACGCAGGGCTGAACGTCACAGACACCTACCTTCAATGGCAGGCTGCACAGCGAAGCAGGGAAGTGGCGGAGCGGAGTGCGGAAATCGAGCAGACCCGGTTTACTGTGGGTGCTTCCACCAACTACGAGGTGACCGAGGCACAAGACAACCTGAGGAGCGCCCGGCTGTCCGAGCTGAGGGCGATCATCAACTATGTCAACGCAATCGCCGAATTCGAGCGGGTGCAGAGGGTGGGTGGCTAGGTCACCATCGTCTACGGACCGGTCTCGGTCTTCTGGGGGTTGTCCTTCGGGGCGACCCCCTCTCTTTTGGGGTCATGCCGCAGGAGACGATACTGCGGATCGCATGCTCTGCCCCCGAGGACCCCATGAAGACAAAAGCTCTGACACTCGGCCTCCTGATCGCTTCGAGCTTCCTGATCTGTTCTCAGGCAGCGGCGCAAAAAATCGAGTATCCCCCCGAAGAGTTCACCGCTAGACGGCAGGCCCTCTGCAGTTCCCTGGGTAACCAGGGTTTTGTATTGATGTTCGGGAAGACGGTCGTTCCAGCCGGAATCCGGTTCCGCCAGGACAACGACTTCTACTACCTGACGGGGAACGAGGACCTGAACGCCATCATGTTCATGGACGCCTCAGCTTGTGCGGCAACCCTGTTCCTACCGGCCCAGACCGAGAGAGAGGCTAGCCGGGACGGATGGAACCTCCTGTATCAGGAAGGCGGAGCCGAAGCACATGGGTACGCTGCTGTCCACCCTCTCACCCATCTTCAGGAATTCCTCGCTCGGAACCGGAACGGGGGGGAGCAAACCCTCTACACCAGGCTCTCGGAGAGCACGGAAGTGGACCAATCCCGGACCGACATGGCCATTTTTACAGCCCGGCGGATGGCGAACCCATTCGGGGCCTTCCCTTCGGAAGATGCATGGCGAGTCCAGACCCTTCAGGAACGCTTCCCCTACTACGATCTGAAAGACATCACGCCCCACATCGATCCTCTTCGGATGATCAAAACCCCCCGGGAGATCGAAGCCCTGAAAAGGAACGGTTGGGTGAGCGCCGAAGCCCACATCCGGGCCATCGGGGTGACCCGGGTGGGCGGATGGGAGTACGAGATCGAAGCAGAGGCCACACACACCATGCTGGAATACGGGGCCGAGGGTGCCGGATACCCGGCCATCGTTGGCGCCGGCCCTAATAGCAACATCTGGCACTACCAGGACAGTGACCGGCAGCTCCAGGACGGTGATATCATCGTGATGGATTACGGAGCCGACATGGGCTACCTGACCATGGACATCACCAGGACGTGGCCGGCCTCGGGGGAATTCACCGATCTCCAGGAGAGGGCCTACCGGTGCACGCTGGAGGCTGAGAAGGCCGTCATCGCAGCCATGAGACCAGGGGTTACCCGCCAAGAGACCCAAGCCATCGCCGCAGAGATCTTCCAGCGCTGGGGCTTCACCGATCAGTACCCCGGAGGTGCAGGTCATTTCGTCGGTATGAGCGTCCACGACGTGGGCGATTATGCCCTTCCCCTCCAGGCCGGAATGGTGATCGCGGTGGAGCCCATCATCGATATTCCGGAGGAGGATCTCCACATTCGCATCGAGGATACCGTCCTGGTGACGGAGGACGGACCGGTGATTCTCTCGGCTCATGTGCCGAAGGAGCTGGACGAGGTGTTGGCCCTTGTGGGACGAGGGATAAAGGAACAGCGGAGGAACTGAGCCTACCCGTTTTCGAGGCACCGCCTCACCGAGGCGCCTCACCGAGGCGCGTCACCGAGGCGCGTCACCGGAAGTGAAGAAGGCCCCGACCGGGAGGTCGGAGCCTTCTGGCATCACTGAGCCTTCATCCGTGAGCCTACCACGGAAGGGCAGGCGCGTGGGCTCGGATCAGCGCCGTTTCCCAGTGACGAAGCCGCCCTGGCCGCCAGCATCGAATTCTCCGGAGAAATCCGCCCCTTCGAATACGACTGCTACGAAGACCGTCATGTCGGGCGAGTCGATTACGAAGCTCATGGCCTGACCATCGATGACGATGTCGGTAACCGGCATCGTCCCCATTTCGCTGGAGATCGACCCCGCATAGGCGTCTTCTTCTCCCGTAATGGTCATGGTGGCCTCGATCCCCATCCCGTCCACATCGAAGTAACAGTCGAAAGTCCCAACCGGATCGAGGGGCGGTGGGCCCGGGGGTGGGGGCGGGGGGCCGCTGGAACACGCGATGGCGAATACTACGAGGGGGACGAGGGCGATCATTCTTCTCATGGGGATACCTCCCAAGGTTTTGGACAAAAGAAAAAGTGATCCAATCTGTACCAGTTCTACGATGGGGTCCCACCGGAGACAAGCCCTGGGGTTGGATCGTTCTTGATGTTCCATCTTCGACAAGCGCTAATGATCACGGCCCGGGCGTCCCTCTCATCGTCCAGGATGTCGTAGAACTCCTCCAGATATTCCACGGCCGATCTCGCATTTCGTTCGGAAAGGCCTACCTGGTTCCGGGCCTGGGCCAGGACGGCCTCCTTCGCCACGATAAACCGTTCAAATGTCCTTTGATAGTCGATCCCCGGGACGCAGACTCCCCAATAGACCCTGTCTCGAACTTCGTCGTGGTAGTGCTCGGTCAGCTCGTTCGGCCCGGCATAGGGTGCATCAACCAACCCGGTCCAGTCGAAGTCATAAGGAACGGGATGGTGCCCGTCCTCCAGCCGGAGAATCTCTACGTTGTGGCTGGTACCAGTGCCCCAATCCACGTTCCCCACCATGAACTGGTAGACATAGAAAAGGCTCAGTTGGTTCAGGACAAAGTCGGTAGGATATGTGGATGGGGCATCCATGATCATGCCCCCCAAACGGGCGGCCAGAGCGTCCTTGTCTTCGATGAGGAACGCCATCCGTGTGACCGGGTCGTTCTCACCACTCGAATCCAGATAGGTGATCCTGGCTAGTTGAACCCTGAAGCTGATGTCCGTGAGATGGTTGTAGATCCGATAGGCCAGATACTCCTCCAGCAAGTTTTGCTCATACCGATCGGAATCCCGGCAATGGGTGACGAGTTTGAGCTTGTCCAACCCATCGAAAAGCGTCCCGAACCGCTCCGTTTCCGGGAAGTTCAGTCGCAGCGGCGGGTCGGAGCAGATCCGCTTTTGGAGCCGAAACTTCCCCCGGGTCCTGAGCTGGATCGGAACCTCGACGGCCGCTCCGTCCGGGCCCCGGACCGCTATTTGTCCTGGGATTTCCTCGGATTCCTGTCTCCGGTCCTTTTTGAGCCTGCTGAAATCACCCGCCAGGACAAACTCCACTACTTTGTCCGAGGAGAACAACTCCTCCACGGCCTGGGGTCCCGGCCTCAGTTCCTGCTCCAGGTGGAGAAACTGAAGGGGGTCGGAGAGGGGAATTCCGGCCCACACCGCCTCGGCTGGGCCGCAGCCGCCGATCACCGAGAGAAGGCAAGCGGGGACCAGGAGGAAGAAAACGGCGATTGATTTCCCCATGGCGGACCTCTTTCCCAACGTGGGCCGACCCCGGGGAACACCGGGGAGCCCAGCCTGACTTAATCCTGCGGATGATCTTTTAGTTTGCGCTGACGCTGGGGATCCACACAAGGATATTCCTACGCCTCCAACACCTTCTTCAGGAGAGTCAATGAGCCTTCCAACTCTTTTCGGAACACCGCTTCGAGAATCCCCTTGGGAATAAACTTCAGCGCCCCTGCTGCCTTCCCCTCGACCGCCATAGTCACCTGAGTACTTGAGCCGGTATCGGTGAAGGTGAGTTCCACCTTTGCCCGCAGCACCGAGTCTGGAGTGGTCTCATAGACCACCTTCTGGTCCCGATCGAAAACCTTGGTGACGTAGGTGTTTTCGATTCGGCGACCCATGAACTCGCTCACATAGCGTTTTTCCGTACCCACCGCGGTGTCCCCTGGCGGTTCTTTGTATGCCGCCTTGATACCCGGTTGCCATTCGGGCTCTCTGGCCACGTCGTCCATGAATGCGAAGACCCGGGAGACCGGACTGTCGATGTCGACCTTATGCTGGTACCTCATGCCGCCCCCTTATTTCCTGGCCCGAACGGCGACGTAGTCACCACGATCGTATCCCGGGACAGGGGACTCGGACGTGTCGTTCGAGAACTTCGGATGAAGAGTCAATGTCTGGCTCGTGTCCACGATCGAGAACCCCACCTCTTCCAACAAATCGAGCTTCTCCTGTGTGGTACGCCAGTTGGCCGCGGCGGCGAACTCCATCGGGTATGGAACGGCGGGGGCAATGACCTTCAGGGATTCGTCATCCCAGGTGCCCACCATGGCAGCGAGGCGGTACAAGGTGCCGTATGAGCTTTCGGCGGGAACGTCGGCCACCACTACATGGCCCCCGTCTCGGAGGACCCTGGAGGCTTCCTGGAAAGCCTTCTTCAGGCCCGTAATGTAGCTGGGAGTGCCGTTGAAGAGGACGGTGTCGAATGAGCCATCGTCGAACGGAAGCGCCTCCGCGGACCCGATCTTCACCTCCATGCCTCGCTTCATTGCGATCTCTGCCATCCCCTCGGCGGGCTCGATACCAAAATGAACATCGATGTCATGGCTCTCCCGAAGGATCATCTCAAACAGCCCGCTCCCGCATCCGACGCTCAGGGTCCGACCGGGATTCTGTAAGGCCCCGGCGAGGAGCTCCACCTCGGACTGAAGGACGTTCCTGTTCTGTAGAAACCAGCTGTCGTATTCGGCGGCGTGTTCGTCAAAAGGTTGATCCGACACGTTTTTATCCTTCGAAAGGTGTACCGTTCGGCTTCGGTCCACCGTGAGCCGAAGCTGTGGGTTCCCGGGATTCCCGGGGCTTCCCCTGCGTACCGAGCCCACCTCCGATTCCGACCGGCGGGATCCCAGCACGCAGTACGGACT
>JABDNZ010000191.1 GCA_013043565.1 Gemmatimonadota bacterium
GTTATGGTCCATTCCCTCCATCCCCCCCATGGGGATCATCATCCCTTCGATGGAAGGGCTCTGGGACACTTCCACCTCTACCTCCCGATCCTCCAGCACCCCTTCCTTCAGCAGTTTTCTGAGCTTCTCACGGGTACGGGAGCGTCGGTCCGATGGCGTAAGGCCGGCGAATTCGTCACCCTCGGGCGAGGTTTGACGTACTCCAGTGGGTCCCGCGACAAAGACGTGTCCGTCCTCCGTGGGGGTGGGGTCCTCCTCCTCGGCCGGTTCCTCGTGCTTCCCGGCCGTGATTGGGAGAAGAAGGTCCAGTAGGCGTTCTTCGACCCTCCGGTCCGCTTCCTCCTCTACCTCCGCTTCCCTCTCTGCCCGGACCATGTTCACCGAGGTATCCACCAGGTCCCGTATCATGGACTCCACGTCCCGTCCCACATATCCCACCTCGGTGAACTTGGACGCTTCCACCTTGACGAACGGAGCACCGGCCAGACGGGCGAGGCGTCTGGATATCTCTGTCTTCCCGACCCCTGTGGGACCGATGAGAATCAGGTTGTTGGGGAAGATCTCCTCCCTGAGCTCACCCTCGACCTTCTGCCGCCTCCAGCGGTTCCTCAGCGAGATGGCGACAGCCTTTTTGGCATCGTCTTGCCCTACGATGTACTTGTCGAGCTCGGCGACGATCTGTCGGGGGGTGAGCTCGCCCCCCCACTCCACCAACGCCTCCGAACCTTTTTTATCATCCATTGGTGTCATCCCGATCCAGCTCCAAAACGCTGATCTGCTGGTTGGTATAGATGCAGATCTCCCCGGCAATCTCCAGGGACCGGCGAACGATGTCCGGTGCAGAAAGGTCGGAATGGGCTTTCAAAGCTCTGGCCGCCGCCAGTGCATAGGACCCGCCGGAACCTATCGCCACGATCTCGTCGTCGGGCTCGATGACGTCCCCCTCCCCGCTCACCAGAAAGAGATTATTCCTGTCCGCAACGATGAGGAGGGCATTCAGCCGACGGAGATACCGATCCGTGCGCCAATCCTTTGCTAGTTCCACGCAGGCTCTGGTCAGGTTACCCGGGTATCGTTCGAGTTTTTCCTCGAGCTTTTCGAAAAGGCTGAACGCATCGGCCACGGCTCCGGCGAAGCCAGCCAAGATCTTCCCTTCCTTGAGGGTACGGACTTTTTGGGCGGTCCCTTTCATCACGGTGTCTCCCAGAGTCACCTGTCCGTCCCCGCCCAGGGCGATCCTGCCATCTCTTTTTACGGCTAAAACCGTGGTTGCACGTAGCGAGGGTTTTTTCATGGTCTTTCCTCGAAAAGGGTAAAGAAGAATAACTCCCGGGCCTGTTCAAGGAAGGGGGTTCGAGCCCTGGGCGCACACGTTTTTGTCGTTCGGCGAGCCACCGAGGCGAGTGGGTGAGGCCTTCGTGCGTTCAGGACCTGGGATGGGCCTGGTTATAGACCTTCTTCAGCCTCTCCTTCGACGTGTGAGTGTAGATCTGGGTCGTGGAGAGGGACACGTGTCCGAGGAGTTCCTTCACTGCCATGAGGTCCGCCCCTGCGTCCAGGAGATGGGTGGCGAAGGAGTGCCGAAGGGAATGGACGCTTGTTCCGGCATCCGCGGCGGCTCTGGAAAGCAGCTCACGCACCGACCTCTGAATCGATCTGCCGGACAGCCGACCTCCCCGGTTGTTCACGAGGAGGGGATCGGGGTCCATTCCCGGTTCTCGGCGGGCGAGGGCCTCCTGCCTCCTCGGCTCGTATCTGGTAAGCGCTTGGAGGGCCTTTCGTGTCACCGGGATGATTCGCTCCTTCTTTCCCTTCCCTCGAACCTTCACTTGAGCTTTCGGGAAATCTATGCGTGCCCAGTCCAAACTGTGGAGCTCGGAGAGTCGGAGCCCACTTCCGTAGAGAAGCTCCAACAGGGCTAGCGTTCGGGTGCCCTTCAAATCGTTCTCGGCTGCCCCGACCTCGGCGAGGGCGAAGATTATCTCGGTTTCGGGCCTGGAGAGGTGGCCGGGAAGGCGCTTCTCGGCCTTCGGGGCCCGCATGGCCCGAGCCGGATTGGTCGGGAGACGGTCCTCCAGATGGAGAAAGCGGAAAAGGCCTCGAACCGCCGACAATTTCCGACCGATGGTCCGGCGGGAGAGGCCCCTCCGAAGGCACCAACCGAGGAATGACCGGAGAGCCAAACGATCCACTCCACCCCAGTCCCATTCCGGCGTTCCCAGGTATTCGGTAAGGAAGGACGAAAGATCATCCACGTCCCGTCTGTACGCTGAAACGGTATGCGGAGACAGTTGGCGCTCGTCCTCGAGGACCTTCAGGTAGGCCTCAACCTGAGCCTGGCTATCCACTCCCTGAGCCATCCGTCCGAAGCCAGGTTTCGAAGTCGTCCTTGGCCCTCTCCGCCAAGGCCTCCCTCTTCTTCCGCTTGTCCCTGATCCTCTTCGGGAGCGGGTCCACCAACCCCCAATTGGAGTTCATTGGCTGAAAGTGTTTTGGATCGGCGTCCCTCAAGTACCGGTAGAGGCCTCCCAACATCGTTGTGGCGGGAGGCAGCTTGGGCTCCTTACCCGAGAGTAGCCGGTCGAGGTTCAGTGCGGAGAGGAGCCCGCTTGCAGCCGACTCGGTGTACCCCTCGACGCCGGTGAGCTGGCCGGCAAAAAGAAGGTCATGGCGCCCCGGTAGAGAGCCCCAGGGCGTCAGCCGGCCGGGGAAGTTCAGGTA
>JABDNZ010000192.1 GCA_013043565.1 Gemmatimonadota bacterium
GCCTGGGATATCGCATTGGCGGTGGCTCCGGTTCCGGGTCGCGACACCGTCAAGGTCCTACCCCACCGGGAGCCATGCACCAAAGCCTGTTTTTGGAGGCCATGAGCGGGGCGCCAATGGAAGATGCGGATTGGGTGGCTGAGGAGCGAGGGGCCAAGAGACCACCCTCAGTGCTCCACGTCATTCGCGTACTTCTCCAGAAGTTTTTGGAAGCGAGGATGGCCGTGGAGGGGGGCCCAGATGGGATCGATCTCCAGAAGGTGGACGGTCAGCCATGAGGGTGCGGGGAGAAGCACATCGAGAAGGTCGATGGCAGCGTCGTGCTCGCCGAAATGGGCGTAAACCCGGGCAAGAAGGGTGCAGGTCCTCTGGCTCGTGCGGAATCCCCGTCGACAGTCACCCCCTCCGACTTCCTCGACCAACTGCAGAGCAGTTTTGATGGCCTCGTCCTTCTCATCCAGTCCGAGATGGGCCAACGTCATTCTTCCTAGTTGCCAGAAGGGATCGGGGTAGGGATTTCCTCCATCCAGGCCTTTAAACCCGCCCAGTGTTCCTTCGCTGCCGCATCGTCCCCCAACGCTTGCTGGTAGTGGGCTGACTCCAGATGGTGCCCACGGAGAAGGAAACTTGTTGAGTCCACATTCGGTGCTCCAGCCAGGATCGGGGCGAAAGCTACGCGAGCTTGATCGGGGGTGAGCAATCTCTCCGCGACTCGGAATTCCCCCAGGTTCAGCACCCCGTAAAAGAGCTGCGGATGCGAGGAGAGGAGCATTTCCGCGATCGCCTGTTCCGCTTCAGCGTGCTGACCCCGGGCAAGGTGCATATAGATCTGCCTCATCCACGGCATCCGGGTACGGACGGTATCGGTGAGGGGTATCAGACGCCGGTTCATCCGCTCGGCGTCTTCCCAGCGGTGGGCGAACAGATAGGTGTACTCGAGGTTGCGGATCAGGGTTGCCCCGGTTGGGTTTCGGTCGAACGCCTCTTCATAGTCCGCGATGGCGCCGGCCAGGTCGCCCTCCGCCCTCTTCCATACGCCACCTTGTTCGGCAAGACGAGGGTGGTCGGGCGCCAGCGACCGGGCGATGGCCAGCCGATCTTTTGCAGGCTCCCTCAGCCCTTCCCTCCAAAGGGCTCTCGCGAGGGCAAGATGGGCTTCAGGTAGCCTTGGCATCATTTCGACCGCCCGCTGGGCGAGCCGCATCACTCGGCCCGATTCGTCATCCTCCGTTCGGAACCCGTACGTGTGAGCCAGGGCAAGCCTTGCCTGTGCAGCCTCGAACCCCGGATCCAAAGCCGTAGCCTGCAGATAATACTGGACAGATGCGTTGAATCTGGGGTCGTTGGATTGCCCTGCCTGCCGTTCGACTTGGAAGGCGTAGTTCCCCCTCAGGTAGAGCCGGTAGGCTTCATCACTCGTAGTAAGGACCCGGCTGATCTTCTCCCGCTCCTCTGGCGCCAGTTCGACCCCTACCAGATACGCGACCTGCTGAGCGATGCTGTCCATCACACTGACAAGGCTTTGGGCAGAGAAACCAGTCGAAAAGTCCCCCAGCCACACCTGCTCATCCCGTCTGACGTCGGTCAAACGCACTATGATCTTGGCCGTATCCCCCATCAGGCCCGCGCTGCTCTCGAGGTAGAAATCCAGATTCTGCCTTTTCGCTTCACTCAGCAGAGCCGATGGTTCCCCACCTCGGTAGGAGGCCAAGGGAGTCAGGGAAACCAACCTGAGGTTGGGCACCATGTGGAGCTTTGTGGAGAACTCGTCGGGCACCCCCCCCGCGAAGTAAGCGTCGGCGGAGTCCGGGCTCAGGTCGGTGGACGGAAAGATCCCTATCCGTGGCGCCAGATCCCCTGAGGTGCCCGTCCTGTTTGCCAGGAACGTACCGGCGGCGATTGCTACCAGGAGGCCCGACCCTACCAGCCAGGGAACGACGGAGCTCCGCATGGGTGGGGTCCCGCTAAACTCAGCCGGCTGGGTTATCGGAGATGTGTCCGGTTGGACATCGACCGAGTCGGGCCTTCCGTTTCGAATTGACTCGGCAACCTCGAGGGTCTGAGGGGAAGGCTCCAACTCAAGCTCTCGCCTAAGGGTCGCACAGTAATCTTCAAAGAAACTCAGGGCTGCTGCGCGATCTCCTGCTTCAGCGAGAGCATCGATGAACCCTCTCACGGCGGTCTCATCCGCGAAGGAATACCGTAGCGCTCTCCGAGCGGCCCGCTCAGCTTCCAGGAGGGCGCCTCGCTCGACCTGTTCCCGTGCCAAGGTCCAAGCCGCACCGGCCGCAGCCTGCTTTAGACGCTCTCTCTCCCCGTCCACCCACTCCTCGAATCCCCAGGCTCCCCCGACATGGAAGCCGCGGAGGAAATCCCCGCGATACAGGTCAAGGGCTTCGGCCCAACGACCGTCCGTTATTGCCGATTCGAACTCTTCTACATCGGTCTGGATCAAATTCGGGGTAAGGCCAACTTCCTCGGTTCCTCGCCCGGCGATCAGCTCTTCCGCGAGGTTTTGGCGGAGGAAAGAGAGGGCCTGAGAGAGGGCGTTTCTGGCATGAGCCTCGTCGCGCTCCGGCCAGAAGTGTGTGAGAAGTGTGTCACGACGGTGGAGGCCGCGAGGCTGAGCAAGGGCAAGGAACAGAAGTAGGCCGAACCGCTTCGGCTGAGAGAGAACCGCAGTGACCTCTTTCCCGGCTGGGTCAAGGAGATCGAGCGAGCCCAGGGTGGAAAGGGTGAACATCGCCTATCTCCTCAAAGAGTGCACGCAACAGAGCCCCGCGAATTCGCCGTGGCTTCGAGGAATCCAACCCGGCTGGTCCCCCCAACGCAGCCATCGAGGAGAATCATGTGCTGTGGGTAAGGTGTGGGCAAGGCTAGAACCGAAGAGGTGGTATCACCGGTCCGATGTGGCCTGCGGGGATCGGTCGCCAACTAGCGTTCCTTCGGAAACCTGCCCCTCGTCGAACCAATTCACGGAAGAGTTCTTCGACCGTCCGCTGACGTCTTCGCGTGGTTCCGTTACCGGTCCTTCCTCTGAAATCACAGATCAACCATTGATAACTCCAGAAAAGGATAGGGATTTTAAAGACCCTACGAGCTCCGGGGGCTGCTGGGGAAGAGCGGGCGAGGGGGGCCGAGGACTCTCTACCGAACCACGGTGTGCATCTCAGGCCCAGGGATCACCTTTCCAGCCCGGCCAACAACGCCTCTCTGCTTCTATCGGCTTCCCAGCACCACTGACAAGCTCAGACGCTCCTCGCCCCGGAGCACCACGACCTGCACTTCGTCCCCCGGCTTATGGTCCCGCAGCGCATAGGTGTAGGCGTAGAGATCCGTGATTTCCCTCCCCCCGAACTCCACGATCACGTCGCCCCCCTTGAGGCCACCCTTTTCCGCGGGGCTTTCCTCCCGGACTCCTGTGATGCGTACCCCGGTCTCCTGAGGAGTCATATCCGGAATCGTGCCCATGTAAGCGCCGTAACCGGGTCTCGGTGACGATGGGGCGTCCGGGTCGGCGGGCATTCCGCCTCCGTGGGGATTCCCAGCGCCCTCTACATAGGTCATGGCCATGGCCTCGGCCTGACTGGATCCGGCCAGGGCGCCGACGATGTCGGCTGCAAAGGCGGATACTCGCGACATGCCCATTCGGTTGATGAGCTCCCAGTCGTCGTCGGGTCGGTGGTATTCCGAGTGGGTGTTGGTGAAGAGCATGAGGACCGGTACGGATGCTCCGTAGAAAGACGAATGGTCAGAAGGACCAAAACCGTCCGGAATGGAGGCCAGGACGAAGGGCTCGGGTTGATTCTCGTTCAGCTGTGCGAGGAGGTCCGGCCATTCATCCGCGGTGCCGGTTCCGTAGACGGTCAGGGTGTTCTCCCGGAGTCTGCCCACCATGTCCATGTTCATCATGGCCACGGCGTTTTCCAGCGGTAGAAGGGGCTCTTTCACATAATGGCCCGAGCCCCAAAGGCCCTTTTCTTCGCCGGTGAAGGCCAGGAAAAGAACCGAGCGGGCTGGGGGATTCTCCGCCGCCTGGAGAAGGCGAGCGACTTCCATGAGGGCGGCCGTCCCGCTGGCGTTGTCGTCGGCTCCGTTATGGACCGCTGTGGCGTCCGGGTCCAGCGAGCCGTCGCCACCCAATCCCAGATGGTCGTAGTGGGCTCCCACGATGACGACCTCTCGACCGAGGGTAGGATCAGCGCCGGGAATCAGGGCCGCCACGTTCCGCGCCTCCACCATTCGGGGCTCCATCGCGGTTACTAGCCTGACGGCCTGGTTCGCTTTGGCTGCGTCCCGGACCCTGGTGGCTTCCGATCCGAAGATGGCGATGGCCGGGATCTTCACCCCCGGCCTTTGTTCAGCAACAGGGTCGGGGAGCTCTTCCCCTTCAGGGAGAAGGACAAAGATGGCCGCGGCCCCTCTACCGGCGGCCACAGTCGCTTTGAAATGAGGGTCTCCCGCCATGGTATCCATGCCACCGTGGGGATCGGCGCCCTCCACAACCACGACCCGGCCTTCCAGATCCAGGTGGGCGTAGACATCCTCTTCGCTCCCGGGGCGGCTTACCCCTGGCCCTCCATAAACCAGGGATCCCTCGATCTCAGCAGTGCCAGAGAATCCGAACGGGAGCCAGGCGCCCTCGAGGGCCAACTCCTCTCCTTCGATGACCAGGCCGTTTCCGTCTCCCAGGACCGACCCCATCTGGACCTGGAAGGTCTGAAAGAACGACCCGTCTGGTCCGGCCCCCTTCAGTCCCATGCTCCGGAACACCCCTGCGATATACTCCCCGGCGCATCGTTCGCCATTGGTCCCTGTCTCACGCCCCTGGAGCGCGTCGTCGGCCAGGTACCTGACGTGAGCGAATGGCCCGTCCATGTCTCCGATCAGGCTCCCGGGCACAGGGCATGTTTCCTGGCCTTGGGCCGGTAGTTGGGAACTTCCCAGGAGTAAGCCCGGTACGAGGAGTGCCATAAAAGCCCACGGCCGAACGGCCCTGGGGGCATCTGCAGATGTCGACGTAATCATTGCTTCTCAATCTCGTGGTTTGGTTTCACATGCGATCGATTAAAAACACTATCCGACGGCCGATCCCCATTCTCGGAACAGCCCTGCTCCTATCGGTAGCCTGCGCCTCGGCACAGACCGCAGACTCCCGCAACCTGCGGCATCCCGAAGAGGGACACCTCAGGAATATCCGGCAGCTCACCTTTTCGGGGGAGAACGCCGAGGCATATTTCTCCGCCGACGGCTCCCGGTTGATCTTCCAATCCCGGGCCGAGGGCGAGGGATGCGACCAAATCTACACCCTGGACCTTGCCAGCGGTGATACCCGCCTTGTGTCCACAGGGGAGGGTCGGACGACTTGTTCTTACTACTACCCGGGAGGGGATAGGGTCCTTTATGCGTCCACGCATCACTGGGATCCTGTTTGTCCTGCTCCCCCTGATATGAGCCAGGGGTATGTCTGGGCACTCTATCCTACCTACGACATCTTCGCCGCCAACCCGGACGGCACGGACCTGGACCAGCTGACCGAGAGTTGGGGCTACGACGCCGAGGCCACCTTCTCTCCGGTTGAAGATCTGGTGGTTTTCACCAGCATGAGGGATGGGGATCTGGAGATCTACACCATGCGGGGGGATGGATCCGATGTCCGCCGCCTTACCCATGAGCTCGGGTATGACGGGGGCCCATTTTTCTCTCCGGATGGGAAGAAGATCGTGTACCGCTCGGGTTATCCCGAAACGGATGAAGAGGTTTCGGACTACCGGAAGCTCCTTGCCCAGGGGCTCATTCGGCCGTCGGCCCTGGAGGTCTACGTCATGGATGTGGACGGATCGAACCAGGTTCAGGTGACGGACAATGGGGCAGCGAACTTCGGGCCCTACTTCCACCCCTCGGGGGAAAAGATCCTGTTCAGCTCCAACCTCCACGATCCACAGGGTCGGGAGTTCGACATCTTCATGATCGGTGTGGATGGGACCGGACTGAAGCAGATAACGTATACGGGAGGATTCGACGGCTTCCCCATGTTCAGCCCGGATGGCAAGTACCTGGTGTTTGGGTCCAACCGGAACGAGAGTCACCCCGGGAACACCAACGTCTTCATCGCGGAGTGGGTGGAGGATCCGGAGAGATAGGGGTGGGGAACCGGGTTAGGAAGTAGAGCGCCCGCTGGGGAGGATCTCGAAGAACCCGTTGAGGATCCGATAGGTCAGGCCCCAGATCACTCGATCCTGGATCCGAATGCATGGGAACGTCCGACTACTGGTGTCTTTATATTGAATCTCCACGGTGCTCGCCGAGCGAGGATCCCGGAGAGCCGCCAGCGGTACCCAGAGGGCCTCGTCCACTTCCCGGCTGGAGGAGTCTGCGTTTGTTCCGGCCGGGACCCCGAAGACGAAGGGGAAGATGGTGATCGGAGGGAGTCGGTGGGTCGCCG
>JABDNZ010000194.1 GCA_013043565.1 Gemmatimonadota bacterium
CCGCTGCCGTACCCAAGACCCCATCCCACTTGGCGTTCTTGACCCATCACACCCGCCTCGCCCACGTTCCCACAGTGGCCGCCAGGGGCCGCAGGACCTCGTAGGACCCTTGAAATCCTTATCCCTCCTCCGTGCGGAATCTCAAGCTGAATTCGCGGTCACTTAATCCGGTTGCCCTTCGTCGCAATAAT
The DNA here is from genome assembly GCA_013043565.1 of Gemmatimonadota bacterium. Classification (GTDB taxonomy): domain Bacteria; phylum Gemmatimonadota; class Gemmatimonadetes; order Longimicrobiales; family Gaopeijiaceae; genus JABDNZ01. The sequence goes on from JABDNZ010000194.1 coordinate 192, forward strand.
TACAGTCGGTTCTATAGCCGGTCTGAGCCGGGCAGTCTGGCTCGTTGCACCAGGTATGGAAACATAGGACCCCCACTCCGCATCCATCCGGCACCGACGCGCATTGTTGGGATGTGCCGCAAGGCTCCCAGGCAATAACGCTTTTCGTTGGCCATAGGAGGCCTTCCCCATGGAGGAATCCTGACACGAAAAAAAGAGTTCCAACAAACGCCACCAAGACACCAAGTCTGCCTAATTTCATTGCTTTCATTCCCGTGCTCCTAGTCGGGGGTGGGGACATCGGGAGAACCCGGCCTATTCCGTCTGACAACCTCTGTCACTGCAAAGAGTCAGTCTGACTCTGTATTTGGTTACAGTTGGGTACGGTTCATCGGACCCCACGAAGATTGTCCCATCCTTCGGATTGGTGGTGAACCCGTGAACCCATCGTTCTGGCATCTGGAGTGAGCCGATGAACTGACCCGACGTCGAAAAGACATCCAAGAACACCCCAGCCGCATCGTGGGGAGGGGTTGGCTCTTTCAGGTTATAGATTATGGCGACTCGGTCGTCTCCGATTAGTCCAATCCCAAAGGGAAAGCCGGGCGTAACAGCCGTCTCTTCAACGACCCAGTACTCGTCCTGGTCGGAGGAGAAGGACCCACGAAGGACCGGTTCTTCACCTCCCACGCAAAACCATTTTCCTGGCCGCATGTGAGCGACCAATACCGCGCAGTCTGCACCCCGTGAGAGCAGGGATACCATCCCACGAGGCTGAAACCGAAGGTCGGACCTGGTGACAGGTAGGAAAGCCTCAACCTCACCGTCTTGAAGGCTTTGGCGCCACACCAGGTTTTCTCGTGCCGGCATGTCGGAGAACCACACCTGGTCACCCTGCAACAGGAGGTCTTTGGCGTGACTATGAACGGATACGCTGCGGAGAAACCTGCCGTTTGGGGCGAAGAGGGAGAGTCGCCCAAGCTGGTAATCATAGATGCCCATTCGCCCTTCAGGATCTACGTCGATCGCAGTAGGCATCCTGAACTCACCGGGCCCCTCCCCATTACCATTCCCCATCGTCCGCCGGAAGGATCCATCCGCCGAGAATACAACCACCCGGTTGAAACCTTGATCCAGGACGTATAGGTCTCCTTCTGACCCTATGGCGAGATCCGGTATCCGAGCCAGGACCTGCGGCTGGTGGGCTTCCAGGGTGTCCTCCGTCCCCTCCTCTCCGACTCTCCAAATCTGATCCAGGGAAAGAGAATGGGTGGCAATTCGCTGTTCAGACTCATCGGCACATCCTGAAAGCGCCCAGCAGAAGAGGAATAAGCACCACGTCCACGGGAGTCGGTTGAAACTGAATCGGGACATCAGAAGAACGCAGCCCTTTATTCTTGGTTTGTGGTGACTGAATCCCGCCGGTTTCATTGGGTTTCCACCTTAATCCTATTCCTTCCCAACCGGGTGAGGTACGGGCTATCCCTCTTTTTGGGGCCCCACCGCCCATGAACTGTCCTCGGCCTGATGAGCCCGGGGCACCTCCCGTCAACATAAAGAGATTCTCCGTCGGTGGTTCCTTTCTCCGCTGAGAGTACCCTACTGACGGAATTCGCTCTCGGACCGTTGCATCCTCGATGTCAACGGCGGTTGAAAAAGTGACAAAAGCGGCGGGTGAAAATGTTACACCCGGCCGGGGAGGGGACGAGCCTCAGGTCGTCGTGACCTCCTTTGCTTTTCTACTTCTTCGTTTCCGGGGGGTGCGGTCGGGTTCCGAGTCCGAGGCTAGGAGAGCCTTGGAGAGTTCGGTATGAAGGCGCATCCGGTAGCTGTTGCCACGGATGTTGACGATATGGCAGTGGTGCACGAGGCGGTCGATGAGGGCGGCAGCCATGACTTCGTCGCCCAGTACGGCGCCCCACTCCTCGAAGCCCTTGTTGGAGGTCAAGACGGTGGAAGCCCGCTCATAGCGTCGGTTGATGAGCTGGAAGAAGAGCATGGCTCCTGTGGGGTTGAGAGGCAGGTAGCCGATCTCGTCCACCACGAGGAGCGATGGATGGATCAAGGTCGGGGGCAACTGCGAGGGAGCTTTGAACTAACACTCTAAGTGGTATCGGAAGTGGGGGCGGATCAGATCAGTACCCTCCGCCCAAGGCTGTGATCGTCCCAGGA
>JABDNZ010000195.1 GCA_013043565.1 Gemmatimonadota bacterium
GCACTCAGGGACAGGCCTCTTGCCATGCTTTCGGCCTGCCCGACGCCCCCCCTCAAGTGGACTGAAGCGGCCAGCCAAAACCTGGTGGATTGCGCCAAAGCATCCATTCCGGTCGAGTACATATCCATGCCTCTCTCGGGGTTCATGGCCCCCGTCACCCTGGTGGGATCGCTGATCCAACACACCGCGGAGACCCTCAGTGGCGTGGTGATCAGCCAGATCTCCAACCCTGGGACGCCCGTGCTGTACGGCGGCGCGCCGGCCATCTTCGATATGCGCTATGAGACCACTCCGTTCGGCGCGGTGGAAACCATGATGACCGACTGCGCCTATATCGAGATCGGGAGGTTTCTGGAGCTCCCAACCCAGACCTACACGGCCATGAGCGATGCCAAGCAGCTGGATGCCCAGGCGGGTCTGGAGACAGCCATGGGGGCAACGCTGGGCGCCCTGGCAGGCGCCAACAACATCTCCGGCCCCGGGATTTTGGACTTCATCAACACACAGAGTCTGGAAAAGCTGGTGGTGGACAATGAAATCTGCGGAATGACCTTCCGACTACTGCAGGGAATCAAGCCCAGGGAAGATTTCCCGTCCCTTCCGATCTTCCAGGAGTTCTTGAGGGACAAACACCTCATCATCGCCGACCATACGAGGAAGCACCTCAAGGACGAGATCCGCTTTCCGGGGCCGGTCATCGATCGGGCCAACCGGGCTCGTTTCGCCGACGAGGGAGGGAAGACCCTTCGGCAGCGGGCTTCGGCGGAGGTTGAGCGTCTGATACGGGACGCCGAGCCCTCTCGGTTGGCCGATGGTGTGAAGGCCCAACTCGTCGAACGAATGGAGGGTGGTGCCAGGGAGGCCGGAATGGACGCTTTACCCTCGAGGGCCGGATGAGGAGGATCCTGCCTCTCGATCCGATTCGGGCCGCGCCAAGCCGTGACATCGCCCTCCTGCGGCAGGGTATCCCGAAGGGCCACAAGATCTCCGAGCAGGTTGAGGGTCTGGTACAAAAGGCGACGGCCCTCTACGAGTCCCTCAGCGATCCCAAGGGGGTCTTTGCTGAGATCTCCCTTTCCGAGTTCGAAGAGGTCTATCACGGGGACGGCCAAAACGCTTCGCCGGCACCCCTCCCTGGAATCATGAAGGAGGCCGACTGTCTGGCCCTTTTTGCCGCCACGATCGGAGAGCCGGTGAGCCGTGCGATCGATGAGCTGTTCCAGGGCAACGACCCGGCCACCGGTTGCATGCTGGATGGCATCGCCTCGGAACGGGCTGAGGCCTCCGCGGACTTGCTGGCGGCGGAGTTCCTCGGATCCGTGCTGGAAACGGGTGGGGCGGATGGGGGAGCCCGGGTTTTGCCCTACAGCCCCGGCTACTGCGGATGGCATATCACAGGTCAGCGCAGGCTCTTCTCCTTCCTGGGCCCTGAGGAGATCGGTATCACCCTCAGCCCTTCTTGTCTGATGTCCCCCATCAAGTCGGTTTCGGGCGTGCTGGTGGCGGGTCGGCCGGAGATCCACGACTTCGAAAACGATTTCGATTTCTGCTTCGACTGCGATACCTGGGAGTGCCGCGAGAGAATCGCATCTCTTTTTGAACCTCTGCCTACGAAGGATTGATGGAATTGACCATGGAGATCCTGGAAAGAATCGCGAAGAGCCTGATGGCCGGGGACGACACCAAGATTGTCGATGAGGTCACACAGGCGATGGATGAGGGAATCGCCGCAGCCGAGATCCTGGATAACGGGCTGATCGCGGGAATGAACGTGGTGGGGGTGAAGTTCAGGGACCACCAGATGTTCCTTCCGGAGGTTCTTTTGTCTGCCCGGGCCATGACGGCCGGAGTGGCCCTTTTAAAACCACTTCTGATTGCGGAAAATGTCCCCAGCCGGGGCAAAGTGGTGTTGGGCTCCGTTCAGGGTGATCTCCACGACATCGGGAAGAATCTGGTGGGAATCATGCTGGAAGGCGCGGGCTTCGAGGTTGTCGATCTCGGAATCGACGTTCCTCCGGAGAGGTTCATCGACGCGGCGATCTCGGAGGACGCTTCGGTGGTCGGCCTCTCATCCCTCCTGACCACCACCATGGAGATCATGAAGGGTGTGGTGGATCTGGTGGGGGAACGGGGGCTTTCCGATAAGGTCCAAGTGATCGTAGGCGGCGCTCCACTTTCCGAGGAGTTCGCACAGTCCATCGGAGCCGACGGTTATGCTTATGATGCGGCCAACGCGGTCGAGAGGGTGATCGCCCTGACCCGGGAAACCTGAGAGCCCCTCCACGCTCGGTTCAGGGCGGAGGCGCCAGCGCCTGGGGAGGATCCATTCTTCGAGAGCCCGCGGCCTCTTCCTCAGATGAGCTTCGGCTCCCTATTGGATGATCCGCTTGAACACGTCCAGGTTGATGTTTCGACCACAGACGGCCGCCACGACCTTTTTCCCGACAAACTCCCGTTTCTTCTTGAGCAGCCCCCCCACGCTCAAGGCCGCCGACCCCTCTGCCACCAGACGGTGTTCTTCGAATAGCAGGCGGACGGACGCCTCGATCTCTTCCTCGGAAAGGAGCACGATCTCTTTCACGAATCGATGACAGAGCTCGAGCGTGATGCTGTCCCGGTCCACGTTCCCCGCGCAGGTGTCGGCCAGCGTAGGATGGGTTACCATCTCGACCATTCTTCCGGCCCGCATCGACTCGTACATGACGGGTGAGTTTTCCGGGGAGACGCCCAGAACCTCGATATCGGGGTTGTGGGATTTCAGCCAACCCGCCGATCCGGTGAGCAACCCGCCGGCCCCGCAGGCGAAAAAAGCGGCGTCCAGATCGGGGCATTGATGGGAGATTTCGTAGCCACAGGTCCCCTGTCCTCCGACTACGATGGGATCGTTGTAGGGCGACACATAGACTTTCCCTTCCTCCTCTGCTACGCGCCGTGCCTTCACCTCGGCGTCCCAGGCCTCCGTACCGAAGATGACCAGATCCAGGCCGTGGGCCCTCAGCAGCTCAAGGCGTGCCGGCTCCATGTCTTCGGCTACGTAGATCGTCGCTCGGCGTCCCTGGATCTTCATGGCCTCGGCGACCGCCAGGGCATAGTTGCCCGTGGAGGCCGAGACCACCCCCCGGTCGAGCTCCTCTTCCGTGAGGGAGAGAACCTTATTGATCGCCCCCCGGAATTTGAAGGAAGAGGTCCTCTGCATCAGATCCAGTTTGAGCCAGACCTCGCCATCGATTTGTTCGCTGAGGAATCGAGAGTACTCCAGAGGGGTGGGGGACAGGTATGACTTGCATCTTTCGTGGGCGTCACGGACCAACTGTGGCACATCCAGGGCCGGCTGCTGTTCGAGCGTCATCCTCGTTCCTTCCTCCGGAGGCGGCCAGGCGAGGGGCTGGCCGGGTCTTCGGCGAGGCGGTCCGATGCATCCTCGAGTGTGTGGTACGCAGCGTTCGCGTCCCAGAAGTCCGGCAAGGAGTTCTCGATGACCAGGATCGCCGGGAACCCCGCATCCCTGAACGGGTCCTCCCGCCATTGCTTCATTCGAAAACTCGTCGCAGCCGGGTCACGCCCTCTCGGATCTCGTCTCCCCCGTAATGCGCGAAAGAAAGGCGCAGAAAGTTGCCGAGCCTCCGGTCGCTGGAAAAGAGCGATCCCGGCTGGAAACCCGTCCGGAGCTCTTCTGCTCTCTCCCGATAGGTAGCGGTATCCATGTCATCGTCGAAGCGGAGCCAGAAGAAATAGCCCCCGTCGGGTCGATGCCAGGTAGCCAGGTCGAGGAACTCCTGTTCCAGGATCTCCTGCATGACTTCGACCCGGCCCGAATAGGTGCGTCTGAGATCTTTCACATGAGCTTGCTGAAGTCCGAGGTCGATGGCGTGTCGGACGATATGCGAGGAGTAGTGATTGATGCTCCCGCCGCTGTTCACGAAGCCGTTTTCAAGAAGTCGTTTGCGAAGTCCGGGACCGGTCTGGATCCAGCCGAGGCGCATCGCCGGGGCGAGAATCTTCGAAAAGGATCCGAGGGACAGGACCGTGTCGCCTTCGGTCATCGTACCCAAGGCCGGCGGCGGCTCGTCGAAGTAGTGAAGCAGCTGATAGACCTCGTCGGCGACGATTAGAAAACCATGTCGTAGGCTGAGCTCGACCAGTCGGCCACGGCGCTCGGCGCTCATGCAGTGCCCGCCGGGGTTGTGGTAGCTGGGGATGGTGTAGAAAAAGGCAGGGGCGTGTTCGGTCAACAGGGCTTCCAGGACATCGATGCGAACCCCATCGACATCCGTGGGCACCCCGACCACGTTCAACCCGTGGTCCTGAAAAATCTGAAAAGCCAGGAAGTAGCTGGGTTCTTCCACAAAGACAGTGTCGCCACAAGTGCTGAACACGGTCGAAACAAAATCCAATGCTTGTGAGCTGCCGCCGGTGACAAAAAGCGAGGCCGGGCTGACCGGGGTGCCGTATCCTTCACCGAGGTATCCGGCCAACGATTCCAGAAAGCGCTCGTCTCCCGGCAAGACACCGTAGTTCAACTCCAGGGGCTGGGCCGTCCCGAAAAACGAGTCGCTAGCTTGCCGGATCAGGTCGGTCGGAAGCAGGTCGGCTGAAGGTTGGCCGATTCCCAGGTTGATGGTGCCGGGTGGTGGTGCCCCGTCAAACGTCACGATACCGCTCACGGAGATTGTCCCCTTCCGGTTGGCACAATGGGCAATGGATGGAAGATCGCCATCGCCGTATCGAGGGTCACTATTCGACGATGAGTACCTGTCCGCTCAAACAACCTTCCACCGCTTTGGTGAAGGCCAGACCGACCGCTTCGTTCGACACATGGGCGTGCCCCGGGAAATAGCCGTCGTACTGTGCCCGACACGCTTCCAGGACGTCCGGACTCACGGCGTTGATGCGAATGCCCCGGGGCATCTCCACAGCAGCCCCCTTCACAAACCCGTCGAGGGCGCCGTTGGCGGCCGCAGCGCAGGAGCCGCCAAGAATAGGATCACGGTTCGTCACGCCGGTGGTGAGGGTGAAGGAACCGTGGTCGGTCACGTGGTCGAAACCCTCCAGCACCAGGTTCACCTGGGGGAGCACTTTACCCACAATCCCTTCCATGAACTGCTCGGGGGCCATCTCGTGGACGGGTCCAAAATGGACGTGGCCTACGGCGCTCACCACGGCATCGATCCTCCCCACCTGTCGATACATCCCACGAATGCTGTCGGTGTCTTCAATATCCATCTGTAGATCGCCGCTGCTTCTACCGACCTTGATGATTTCGTGCCGACCTGACAGGGCCTCTACAGCGGTTCTTCCTACGGCGCCGGACGCCCCGACGATGACGATCTTCATCCCGATTCCCTCACTGAGTCATGCATGAATACGAATCTAAAGATGCTGCCCGTTGTGCGAACTCAGAGTACGCGGTGCCGGACGCGCCGTCGAGGGTGGTAGAGGCTAAAACTGAGCGGCTGGCGGGTTTGTGTTCCTGGACCGAGGATCAAAACCCCGGTTACTATCCGGCTATCGGAATTTCCGTGAATCTCGGACGGAGCCGGTGGATACGGTTTGCCGTCGGTCCCAGGG
>JABDNZ010000196.1 GCA_013043565.1 Gemmatimonadota bacterium
GCTCATGTCGTTCCCTCCCGGCCCCCAGGCGGTCCCATTCCGCCTCTTTCAGCCAGCGACACGAATGTCCGTTCCCCTATGATTACGTGGTCGAGAACCGGGATCCCCACGGCAGATCCGGCGGCAACCATCTGAGTTGTCACGACTCGGTCCTCCCGGCTAGGCGAGGGGTCTCCCGAGGGATGGTTGTGGACGAGGATCACCCCGGCGGCGCTCTCGACCACGGCAGGGCGGAAAACCTCCCTTGGGTGGATCAAGGCAGCGTCCAGGATTCCGCGGGTCACCAAGACACTTCGGATCACTCTATGCTGCGTGTTCAGGAGAAGCGCGTGGAACTCCTCTTGCCGCAGGTCCCTGAGAAGAGGCCCCACCCGGGCGAACACGTCCTCCGGGCCCCGAACCGGGCGGTCGTGGGCACCCGACTCCACCGCCGCCCGGCGCCCGAGTTCCATAGCCGCCACAATCCGGGATGCCGTTGCGAGGCCGATTCCCGGGTAGGTCTCGAGGATCCCGGGCGGAAGGGCAGCCAAGCGGCGGAGCGAACCCCGGACTTCGGGCTTCCGGTTCCGCCCCGGGCCCGTGGAGGCCCCCGGTCTCGGCCCACCTTCCCCCAGGTCCACCCTACGCAGGAGTTGGTCGGCCACCTCCAGCGCCGATCCGGACGCCCCACCGCTCCCGACCAGAATCGCAATGAGCTCCCTGATCGAGAGAGCACCCGGGCCCAGGGACCGCAAGCGCTCTCTCGGCCGATCCTCCCGAGACCAGGCACGAATGGGGATCTTCACGAGTCCCTCGATGGGTTGAGGAAGAAAAGGGGCCACTCCCAAAGAGTGGCCCCAGGCGGGGGGCTGAGAAATGCCGAAACGGGCTGCGCGCCTTAGGCATTCCTCCCGCAGCACTTCTTATACTTCTTTCCGCTCCCGCAAGGGCACGGGTCGTTTCGGCCGGGCTCACTGGTTCCTGTAACTGGAGCCTGTTTTCTCGCCTCCCCTCGGTTGGTGAGGAGTTGTCTGGGATCCGGACCGCTGGAGGAGGGCACGGCCACACCTCCCTGGGCGGGCCCGGGGGCTCCTGCCGTTCGGGAAACGCCAAGGTCGTCCATTCCACCTCCGAACGTCCCGGTTCCAGAGCCCCTGGGCTTTCCCGTGGCCCCGGTTGCCGTCTCGCCGGCCATCGCCCCGAAGCGGCTCGTCGGGACCTCCGTTGGGCCGGAGTACATGAGCCTCTGGGCGGCAGGCATTCGGCGCTGCTGAGGTGCACCCATCTGGGCCCGGAAGAAAAGGGAGGTGACCGTCTTCCGGATATCGGTCATGAGGTCCACGAACATCTCGTAGGCGTCTTTCTTGTACTCGATGAGCGGGTCCTTCTGCCCCCAGCCCCGGAACCCGATGGAAGCCTTGAGATGATCCAGATCGTACAGGTGGTCCTTCCACTTGTCGTCCAAGGTCTGGAGCATCACGAAGCTCATCACCCGCTCGCCGTGCTCTCCAAAGTCGGTGACCTTTCGGTGGAAATGGTCCCGTGCGGCCTCCAAGACGATCTCGGCGACGGCCTCCCCGTCATCATATTCCGGTTCCTCCGGATTCACCTCCGGCAAGCCGGGAGCCAGAACGAAGAAGTCCAGGAGCAATCTGCGTTTCAGGCCAGCAAGATCCCACATCTCCGGCGAGACCTCCGGATCGCAGAACTCCTCGGTCATCTCCCGAACCGATTCTTCGATCATCTCCCAGATCTCACCCTTGAGATCCTCGCCTCCTTCGAGAGCGAAGAGCCGGAGGTCGTAGATCACCTCCCGCTGCTGGTTCATGACGTCGTCGTAATCCAGGAGTCTCTTCCGCGCCTCGAAGTTGTTGCCCTCCACCCGTTTCTGGGCCTGTCCGATAGACCTGGTCACCAATCCATGCGTGATGACCTCTCCCTCCTGGACTCCCCATTTTTCCATGGCTCCTGCGACCCGTTCGTTCATGAAGAGTCGCATGAGGTCGTCTTCCAAGGAAAGGAAGAACTGGGAGGCTCCGGGGTCCCCCTGACGCCCCGACCGTCCTCTCAGCTGACGGTCGATTCGCCGGGACTCGTGCCTCTCCGACCCCAGGATATGAAGACCACCCTCCTCCAACAGGTCCTCGTCCGTGAGCTTCTCCGGCTCCATGTACCGGACGGGGTCCACCGGAAGGAGCTCCTCCAGCGGGAGACCCTTGGCCTTTGCCCAGGCCACGGTTCGAGTCTCGGTGACGCCCTCCCCGAGTTTGATGTCGGTGCCCCGCCCAGCCATGTTCGTTGCGATGGTCACCGCGCCGGGGATCCCGGCCTCGGCTACGATCTCCGATTCCTTCTTGTGGTGTTTGGCATTCAGGACATTATGCTTCAGGCCCCGCCGTTTGAGCATCCTGGAGAGGGTTTCAGATACCTCCACGTTGGTCGTTCCCACCAGCACCGGGAGCTCCATCTTGTTCAGCCGCTCCACTTCATCCATCAGGGCGGTGAACTTTTCCCTCTTTGTTCGGAAGATCAGATCGTCACGGTCGTCACGGATCACGGGACGGTTGGTGGGAATGACCAGGACGTCGAGCGTGTAGATCTGGTGGAATTCGTTCTCCTCGGTCTCGGCGGTCCCGGTCATTCCGGCCAGCTTGTCGTACATCCGGAAATAGTTCTGGATGGTGATGGTGGCCAAGGTCTGGGTCTCCCCTCGGATCTCCACGCCTTCTTTGGCCTCCACCGCCTGGTGTAGCCCGTCACTCCACCTCCGACCGGCCATCTGTCGACCAGTGAACTCGTCGACGATGACCACCGACCCGTCTTCCCCGATGATGTACTGTTCGTCTTTGTGGAAGAGGGTATAGGCTTTCAGAAGTTGGTGGATCACATGCATCTTCTGGCTCTTCGCGGCATAGGCCGCCTCGAGCTCCTGAATGGCCGTCCGTCTCTCCTCCAGGGATTTTGAAGCGTCTTCCTCGATGGCGCCTATGGCGTGGGAGAGGTCCGGGATGATGAAGGCTTCAGGGTCGTTGGGGCTCAGCTCTTCGATCCCCTTGTCGGAGAGGTGCACGTTGTGCCCCTTCTCGTCCATTGCGAAGAAGAGCTGCTCATCGATCTCGTGGAGGATCTTCTCCCGCATGTAGTCGCCTTCCACCCGCTGAGTCAGCTTTTGGAGCCGAGGTTCATCGGCAAACATCTTCAGCAGCTTCCGGTGTTTTGGCGTGCCCCGCTTCACCGCCAGGAGCTTCTCCCCGGCCTGGTACTCCTCGCTGTCATCTTCCCCCTCCAGGAGTTTCTCGGCCTCGGCAACGAGTTGGTTGGCCAACCGGGTCTGCTTCTTATAAAGCCCCGAGACCATGGCGGAGAACTGTTTGAACGGGGTGGACGAGTCCTTTCCCACCGGCCCCGAGATAATCAGCGGCGTTCTGGCTTCATCGATGAGGATCGAGTCCACCTCGTCGATGATGACGTAGTGGTGGCGCCGCTGAACCCTTTGCTCCAGGGTGTGGACCATGTTGTCCCGAAGGTAATCGAAGCCGAACTCGTTGTTTGTTCCGTAGGTGATGTCCGCATTGTAGGCCTCTCGTCGCTCCGCGGTACCCGGGTCGTGGAGGTCGATCACGTCATAGGTCAGCCCCAGGAAGCTGTAGATCACTCCCATCCATTCCGCGTCACGCTGGGCCAGATAGGAGTTCACCGTTACCAGGTGGGCCCCTCGGCCAGCCAGGGCGTTCAGGTAGAGGGGCATGGTGGCGACCAACGTCTTCCCTTCACCCGTGGCCATTTCCGTGGCCTTCCCCTGGTGGAGGGCGATCCCCCCCACGAGTTGGACATCGTAGGGGACCATGTTCCAGGCCATCTTCTGGCCCGTTACGACAATCTCTTTCCCGAGATTCCGGCGACAGGCCTCTTTCACTACCGCGAAAGCTTCCGGGAGGAGGTCGTTCAGAGTGTCCTCGATGGTTTCGAGGAGCTCGGCATCCAGGTTGCCGATCTGCTGGTTCAGCGCTTCCCTGACACCCCCATCCTCTGAATTCCGCTTCTCCTCCTTTAGAGACTCGATCTTCCCTTCCAGATCCTTCGTCTCCTCCTTGATCCGGGCCCGGAACTCTTCTGTCTTTGCCCTGAGCTCGTCGTCGGAGAGGGAGGAGAGACCTTCGCAGATCTGATTGATCTGAGCCACGATGGGGTCGAGTTTTTTGACCTCCCGGGCGTGCGGCGAGCCCAGGATCTTTTTCAGCATTGCTTTCATGAGATCGGTCTATAAAGGCGATGTGTCTCGATGATCCGTCGTACCGCGTCCGGAACAAGGTATCTGATGGAGCGACCGTCCCTGACCCGGGAGCGGATTTCCGAGGAGGATATGTCCGTTCGGATCGTCGAAAGTGACATGATCTCCAGGTCCTCCCCCTGAATCAGTTCGATCGGCTCGATGTCGGTCGGGTGTACACCCTCTCGGCCTACCGCAACCAGGGTCGCCAGTTCGGCGATCCGGGCGGGATCCTGCCATTCGTGAAACTCGGCGAGTTGGTCCGCTCCCAGTAGGAAGAACAGGTCCGACTCGGGGTATTCGGCGCGGTAGTGTCGCAGAGTATCCACCGTGTAGGACGGTCCTTCCCGGTTCATTTCAACCTCACTGACCTGAAACGCCGGATTCCCGGCAATGGCAGCGCTGGTCATCTCGATCCGAATCCCCGGAGAGGATGACACTTCTCCGATCTTGTGAGGGGGAAGGCCCGCCACCAAGAACACCAGGCGATCCAGGGAGAGCCGGTCTACCGCCTCCTGCGCCACCATGAGGTGGCCGAAATGAGGGGGATCGAAGGTGCCTCCAAAGAGGCCCAGGCGCAGCGTGGGCACGCCTCAGACCGGTCCTTTCCCTCCATATCCTCCGCTGCCCCCATCTGCCCCGATTTCCCGGGCAGCGTCCGAGTCCGGAAAATCCCTGATCAGCCGGTCTCGAGCCTCTTCAGCCTCAGTGCCCCATTCAAGGGCCAGATAGGACTGATGTAAGCGAAGGAGGGCCTGGGCCGCCCACTGATTCCTCGGGTATTGATCCAGAACATCGTTGAAATAGATGATGCCCGAGTGATAGAGCTTTCGGCGGAAGTAGAAGTCCCCATTCGTGAAGATCTTCTCGGCCAACCTGTCTTCCATCTGATCCCGGAGGGCCTCCGCTTCCGCAGCCACCGGAGTCCCCCGAAAGTCGATCAGAGTGTTTTGACAGGCGCTCCATGCTTGAACCGTGACGGTTTGGTCCCTTTGAACATGAGGGGCCTGAGCCACATAGGACTGGCAGATTCCCACGGAGGCTTCCGGAGCAAGTTCATGACCCGGGTGCCGGTCCAACACGCGGGTGAACTCCGAAACCGACGTGATGAACTCACCCTTGTTGTAGTAGGCCCGGGCAAGGTACATGCGGGCCTCGACCAACCGCTCGTAGGTGGGCTCGGTAAAGATCAGCCGTTCAAACGCCTCAGTGGCCCTGTCCCACTCGGACGCCTCAAACTCCCGAGCCCCCATCTCGAACAGATCGTCAGGCTCGAGCCCATCAAACGGGGATGTGGAGGCACAAGCACCCACGAGTGCGAGAGAAAAGAGGCTGACGAGGAGATTCCCGAGTCCGTTGCGCATGCCTGAAGGTTACCCTTGACGAGGCCGAGTGTTCGTCCGTTAGCCAAGAAAGATCGCTAGATGCGGCCCCCTCGGGAAGGCCGTCAGCCTACTACCCGGAGTAGAATTCCCGGACCGCCTCCCCTACCTCGGAGACCTGTCCCTCGCTCAGTTCCGGGAAGATCGGAAGGCTCATGACCTCCTGGGTGAGCGCCTCGGTCACGGGAAGGTCCCCTGCTCGACCTCCGAGGGCACTAAAACACTCCTGGAGGTGCAGCCCCAGGGGGTAGTACAGTCCCGTTCCTATCCCTCGTTTGGACAGATAATCCCGCAACTCATCCCTTTGATGAGCTTTGAGCGTGTATTGGTTGTACACGTGGGAGTTCCCGGGCATAACTGCTGGAATCGCCACGCCCGGAACGTCTCCGAGAATCTCGTCGTAGAGGGCGGCGTTGGCCTGGCGGGCTCCTGCCCAACCCTCCAAATGAGGGAGTTTCACCCGCAGGACAGCAGCTTGGAGGGCATCGAGGCGGGAGTTCGTTCCCACCATCTCATGGTGATACATCTGCTTCCCGCCGTGGATCCGAAGCTTCGAGATTTTCTCGGCGAATTCTTCGTCGGAGGTAGTCACCAGACCTCCGTCCCCGAATCCACCGAGGTTTTTCGTCGGGAAGAAGGAGAACGCCCCCGCATCCCCCAAGACCCCGGCCATCATCCATCCGAGGGAGCTGTCCGCTTCATCGAGGGAAAGACTCGAGTGGTCAGAGCTCTCCACGCCCAACCTGGCCCCGGGATAGAGTTGCCTTGCCCCAATAGCCTGGGCCGCGTCCTCGAGGACGAATGCCTCCTTCCTCCTGCAAAGTTCCCGGATCTCGGCCATGGGGGCCATCTGACCGAAGAGGTGCACCGGAACGACCGCCCGGGTTCGATCGGTCCAGACGGCCTCCAACGTCTCGGCCGTAACGTTGAAGGTGTGTGGGTCTACGTCGCAAAAGACCGGCGTGAAGCCGGCGTTCCATACCGCTCCCGCCGTGGCGAAGAAGGTGAAAGCCGGGACGATAACCTCGTCCCCATCCTCCGGGTCCAAGGCTCGGAGGGGAAGCAGGAGTGCATCAGTCCCGCTTGCTACCCCCACCGCAAAGGAGGCCCCCAGGAAATCGGCGATCTCCACTTCCAGAGCCTGAACCTCAGGGCCGAGTACGAAGAACTGGGATGTGACGACGCGGCCCAAGGCCTCGTCGATATCCTTCTTGAGAAGGTTATACTGAAGCTTCAGATCAAGAAACGGAACGCCCATGGTCGAAGAAGGCCTTTGGAAGTTTGAATTGGTGTCCAGGCTCTAGGAACCACCTCGACGAATGGCACGATTGGGTCTCGGCTGGGAACCAGGAGGAAAACAAGATTCGGAGAGATTCCCGGCCCGGAGGCGCTGGAAAGATCGGTCGAAACGCCCGCCGAAGAGGATCTGATCAATACGGAACTCGGCGCTATCCACCACTGCGCTTGAGCCGGATGGGTCCATGACCGGCACTTCTCGGAACGCGTCTATGGCCGCCTCGCATTCACCGCGGGCGCCCAGGATCTCACCCTTGAGATAATACCCCCTCGCCAGGCGGTTCCTGGGCTCACCGATCTCGAGCAGAGTCTCCAGATGGGTGAGGGCTCCCTGATTGTCACCTATTTCCATTCTGGCCTCGGCCAGCTCG
>JABDNZ010000200.1 GCA_013043565.1 Gemmatimonadota bacterium
ACCTGGCGGCCATGGCCCTCCTGGGAGTGACCCCGGAGAGCTTCCGACTCATCGCCCTGACGCTGAACGTGGTGGTAGCATCCATCGGATTGGTCAAGTTCTCCCGGGCCGGTTTTTTCGACGGGAAACTCCTCCTTCCCTTCGTGGCGTCTTCTGTCCCTCTCGCTTTCCTTGGGGGATACCTCTCCCTGCCTCCCGAAGTGTTTAAGCCTCTGGTGGGTGTGGCTCTTCTTTGGGCTGCAGTCCTGCTCCTCTGGAAGCCACCCATCCCGGAGGGGGAGGTGGCGGTAAAGCCCCCGCTCTGGGCTTCCACGGCCGCCGGGGGGGGGATCGGGCTGCTTTCGGGACTCATAGGAATAGGAGGGGGGATCTTCCTGGCGCCCCTTCTGATCCTGAAGGGATGGGCGTCCGCCAAGACCACCGCCTGCCTCTCATCGGCGTTCATTCTGGTGAACTCCGTGGCGGCGCTGGTAGGAATAGGACTTCACACCGAGGGAATCCCTTCCTTCCTTCCGATCTGGATGGTGGTGGTTGCGGTGGGCGGCTGGGTCGGGTCGGATTTCGGGGCCAAGCGGCTGAGCGCAAAAACCTTACATTGGCTCTTGGCGGTCGTGCTGGTGATCGCCGGAGTGCGAATCGTTATGTCGATATGACCGGGTTTGGGGGAGCTCGGTTGCCGAAGCGGGATTGACCAATAGGAGAAACCCAGATGGCAAACGTCGCGATCCTCTATTGCAAAAAAATCCAGGACCATTCCTGTATTGCCTGTGCAAAATGCCATAAAGGCATGGCCGAACGGAACGGGGAATTCAGTCGCTACGGAGATGGCGAGCTACAACTAGTCGGGATGACGGATTGTGGAGATTGTCCCGGACTGACCTTCCCCCGGGTGAAGCTTTTGACCGAAGTAGCGAAGGGACTGGGTAGGTCCGTCGATGTGATTCACTTCGGTACATGCATGAAGTTGGCCATGGAGACCGCCGATTGTCCCATCGAGTTCGAGGACCTGAAGTTCGCCGTCGAGCAGAAGTTCGGGTGTGAGGTCGTGCTCGGTACCCATTCCTACTGACCCTGGGAAAAGGATCCAAAACCGTGGCTCTTCGAAAACTGTGTTCACTGTCCGTCCTCCTGCTCGTGGCGTGCAGTGGCGGTGACGACCCAAGCCCCGATTCTTCCGAGAGCGAGATGCCCGAAGCAGCCCCGACCCTGCCCGAAATCGTGGCCACCAACGCTTTTTACTACTACCAGGACGTGGAGGGGGCTTGGGCCTTCTACACGGAGATCCTGGGGTTCGCCACCGTGGCGGACTACGGTTTCGCAAAAATCCTCAGGGTGGGGCCTACCTCTTACCTGACACTGGTCGATGAGACGGAAGGGATGCATTCCTCGGAAGAACCGAAGAGCGTCACCCTGGCCGTGATCTCCGAGGAGGTTGAGGGTTGGTGGGACTACCTCAACGGATTGGGAGTGGAGATGAGGGCTGGCCTGGGGAATGAGGAGGGGATCGTGGAGGAAGGCCGGCCCCACGACGGTTTTGTCGCTATCGATCCGGAAGGGTACCTGTTGGAGTTCGAGCGCTTCAACCCTCATCCGGAAAACGAGGCTCTCCTCCCCGTGCTGAACGCCGTGGAGCCCCTTTATCCCGACGGCAGGGAGACGGCCCCGGGCGTCGTCTCGACTCGACCGGAAGGCCTGGGGGTCCATGGCACGGTTCTTTGGCTCTACTACAAGGACCTGGAGGCCATTCAGGACTTCTACCGGGCGGCCCTGGGCGTGGACATCCTGGTGGATCAGGGTTGGGCCAAGGTCTACCCGGCATCTCTCACAGGATTCCTCGGATTCGTCGATGGGGAGAGGGGACTACACCAAGCCACGGAGGAAAAGGGAGTCACCGTCTCCTTCTTCACCTCCGAGCTGGAGACCTGGTTCGAGCACCTCGAAGGAGTGGAGGGGTTCGAATTCCGAACTCCGGAGATTACTCCCGAGGGAAGCTTCGTGCAGACGTTCGTCGGCTACGATCCGGAAGGGTATTTCCTGGAGTGGGACGAGTTCCAGGAGGTTGATCTCAACCGGACACTGCTCCGGGCCCTGGCTGGAGATCCAGGTTCGGGGTAGTGCCGGAATGGGGAAACGCAGGTTTTCCGGGGTGGAGTTCGGACGGAAGGGAATGGGCAAAAGAGAAGGATTGGATCTTGAGGTGGTTTCACTTTAGGATGCCTGTTGACGGCACCGGCGGGCCCGACGGAGAAAGACACCAGATTTGGGAGTGGAGGTTGCCATGGCTTTGGTCCTGATTGTCGACGATGAGGAGATGGATCGCGTTCTGGAACGGGCCATCCTGGAAAAGGCCGGTCATGAGCTTCTCTTCGCCAATGACGGCGAGAGTGCCATGAAGCTCTGCCGCAAGGAGGACCTCGATCTGATCATAACCGACCTCGCCATGCCGAACTTCAACGGCCTTCGGTTCATCAAGGAGCTGCGGGAGGAGGGCTTGATGACCCCGGTCATTGCCGTGTCGGGTTGGGCAACGGATCAGCTCGATCTAGCCATCGAGTACGGGGCCGATTTGTCAATGGAAAAACCTCTGGACGGGGTGAACCTCCAGAAGGCAGTTGAGACCGCCCTGGCCATCGGGCACGAGGTGGGCCGGAGAGACCCCTGGAAAAGGGTGATCAAGTGATCAGAGCTCTGTCGTTGGCCGTGCTCTCAACTCTGGGGTGGGCCGGGGCCACCTCCGCCCAAGCCCGGGAACAACCAGTCCAACTGGAGATCCGGACCGAGTTGGGGGTCATCAAGGTGGAGGTCTACCCCGACCGGGCCCCCATCACGGTGGCCAACTTCCTCCGATACGTGGACGGGGGTTACTACGACGGGGGCTCCTTCCACCGGACCGTCCACGATGAGAACCAGCCGAACGACTCGGTTCGGATCGTCGTGATCCAGGGGGACATGGATCGAAGCCGAGGAGCCGACGGGTTCGGTGCCATCGAACTCGAACGCACCCACCTCACCGGGCTACTGCACGTGGACGGAGCGATCTCCATGGCCCGGAGCGGACCCGATTCCGCCACTTCTTCCTTTTTCATCTGCGTGGGTGACCAACACGAGTTGGATTTTGAAGGAAGGCGAAACCCTGATGGGCAGGGTTTCGCCGCGTTTGGGGTCGTCGTGGATGGGATGGATGTTGTCCGTGCCATCAACCGTTCGCCGGCTGAAGGCCAGAGCCTGGCGCCCCCGATTCGCATTCTCGGCGTGGATCGATCAGCCGGCTGACCCTTCCGCCTGCTGGTTCTTCGGCAGCCGGTCTCGACGCGGCCACCGCCAATTTTCACCGGTTTCCACCGCCACTCAGCGGTCCCTTGCCGCCGGCCCCCTCGGCAGGCAATTTGAGGGGCGTTCGTTCATCCCAGCCCCCCCCAACTCCGATTCAGAGGCGTTGCCCTTGGGAGACGAGGTGCTCGCCGTGGAGGTGGCGGTCAAGTGGACGATATCATCCTGCTGGTAGAGGACAGCCTCGATCATACCGTGCTGGTCCAGGCCCTATTGGACTACCATGGGCTGGGCAGGCACGTGACCGTCACCGAGACCGTTTCCCAGGCGAAGTCCTATCTCCTTAGCGAGTGGCCTTTTCACGAGAAAGATCGACACCCCCGGCCGAATCTGATCATTCTGGACCACTGGTTGGACGACGGAACCGGTCTCGATCTCCTGGAGTGGCTCAATGAGCATCGCGAGCTGAGGGGGATCCCGGTGATCGTCTTCACGGGATGTGAGGACACTGCGGTTCGGGATCAAGCTTTTGCTTTGGGGGCTCGGGACTTTGTTCTGAAGCCGGGCGGGTACGAAGAGTTGGGCAAGGCCATCGAACGACTGGTGACGCAGGGGTTGGTCGATCGATCGCCGGACAAGGGTGAAGGGCCGGGGGCCGCCAAGGCCGGCTGAGCTTCCGGTCGTTTGTATCCCCGGCCCCCCTCGTACCGCTCCCTGTTCCTCTTTTCCGGTGGTGAGACAATGCTGCGATTCCGTTCGATTTTCTTCGTCTCTGTGACCTTGATCCTGGGCTCCTGCGGCCAGCAGACTGCCGATTTTAGGGTGGCTGTCGCCACTTTCTCCCATGAGACCTGCACGTTCTGCCCGGGCGGCGACGTAACCATCGAGGACTGGGAGCGGGTGAGTCCGCCCGTTGGAGGGGATGCGCTTCTCTCCGGCGGCGGGTACATCGGCGGCTTCGTTTCCGCAGCCGAGGACTATGGTGATATGGAACTGGTGGGGCTTTCATCCCCAATGGGTGTTTTTGGGGGGTCTTCCCGGAGCTGGAACACGGAAGAGACCTTCAACCACTTCCTCGACCTGATAATCCAGGATCTAAGGGCCGCCCTCCCCGTGGACGGGGTCTACCTGGCCCTGCATGGAGCCATGGCGGTCAGGAACGTGCCCCGTCCCGAGGCCGCAATTGCCAAACGCATCAGAGAAGTGGTAGGCCCCGAAGTCCCCATCGTTGCCAGCTTCGACCTGCACGGGAACGAGGACGGGGAGTTCCTCGAGTGGGCCGACTTTGCCTTCACCACGAAGAGGTATCCTCATTATGACGCTGCCCTACAAGGGCAGCGGGCGGCCAGGGCGCTCCACATGACTCTGGAGGGCACCTACGCCCCGACCACGGCTTCCAGGAAACCGGGGATCATTACTGCCACGGTACTCCAGTGGACGGGAGCTTCCCCTTCCATGGATATCATGGAGAGGGCCCGGCGGTGGGAAGCCCGGGAGCCGAGCGCTTTTGTGAGTGTCTTCTACGGCTATCCCTGGTCCGATGTGCCTGACGTCGGAGCCGCCATCCACGTCATGACGAACAACGACCAGGAGCTGGCGAACCGCATCGCAGACGACATGAACGATTTCTTCTGGAGGGTCAGAGAAGATTTTGCTCTTGGGCGATACCCCCTTCCCGACGAGGCTGCGGGCCTCGTTCGACAGGCGATCGCTCAGGGGGCCACCCCGGTGGCCGTGGGCGATCACTCAGACAGACCCGGCGATGCTACTCACATCCTCCGAGCGTTCGAGGGGGCCGGGATTCAGAACGTACTCTATGGGACGATCACGGATCCCACGGCTCTGGAAGCCCTGGAATCCGCGGGCGCCCAACCCGGGGATCCGTTCGACATGGAAATCGGGGGGTTCACCCCTTCCGGAGGCGCGCCGTTCCGAATCCGAGGCACCCTGGCCTATTATGACGAAGGGTTCAGCTACGATAAGGTAGCCGTAGTGGAGTTTGGGGAGGGCAATGTTGTCATCCTCACACCGACCTACGAACAGGTGACGGAGCCGAGGCGGTTCGGGTTTCTCCCAATGGGCTTGGACCGGTTCGATGTCTTCGTCGTGAAGTCCCGCGTGCATTTCCGCCGTGGTTTCGATGAAACCGGCTTTGCCAAGACGATCGTGGTCGTCGAAGCTCCGGGCCCCTTTGTGGGCACCACGTTCCTGGACGCTCTGCCTTATGAGCATGTGGACTTGAGCGTCTTGTACCCCTTCGGAACACCTCCGGAACGCCGATAGGTACACCGGACCGAGATGGGAGATGAAGGATGAAAGAGTCGGGGAACGACGGCGCCTTCCGGGTCCCCCCTTTTGTGATGCTGCCTGTGGGGTTGGTGGTGGGATGGATGGTCGCCAATTGGATCGGAGCGGTTTTCGGGGGAGTCATCGGGTTCTTTCTCTGGCGGTCCAGAGCGTAGAGGATTGAGAGCATGTTCGTAACGATGCGGGACGACCTCCGGGTGAACGTTCTGGTCCAGGGCGCTGGCGACCCCCTCCTGCTGATCCACGGGTTCACCGGATCCTGCCGTTCCTGGGGAGAGGAGCTGCTCTCGGGACTTGGACAGGCACACCGAGTGATTGCGGTGGACCTCGTCGGGCACGGTCAAAGCGACGTTTCTCCCGACCCCGACCGGTACCAGGTAGACGAGCTCCTGCAGGACCTTGGCCAGATTCTGGACGCCGTAGGTGTGGAGAAGGCTCGGTGGCTGGGGTATTCCATGGGCGGGCGTCTTTCCCTCGCCGGGGCCGTGAGGACTCCTGATAGGATGTCCGGTCTGATACTCGAAAGCGCCTCCCCCGGCCTCGCCGAGGAGGGAGAGCGGCGGGCCCGACGCCGGGCGGACGAGGCGCTGGCTGAAGGGATCCTCCGAGGGGGAATGGAGGCCTTTGTCGACCATTGGATGGGCCTTCCCCTCTTCGCCACGCAGGGGAAGCTGCCGCCGGCCATCCGTGTGCGGACCCGGGAGCGAAAGCTCCAAAACACGCCGGAGGCCCTGGCGGCCTGCCTTCGGGGCATGGGCACGGGGGTCCAGCCCTCCTTCTGGGACGCTCTTCCGGAGGTGACGGTACCGGTCCTCCTCATGGCAGGGGAGAAAGATCGGAAGTTCACCCAGGTGGCTGAGCGAATGGCCGAGGGGATCCCCGACGCTGAGCTTCGCCTTATCCCCAAAGCCGGCCACGCCATTCACCTGGAAAACCCCTTTGCGTGGCTTGCCGCAGTCCGGACCTTTGCGCCTTCCTAGGAATCAAGGACTGTTGTCGCGTCGATCGGCCGGGAAAACAAACGTGAGAACCATTGGTCTTCTTGGCGGGATGAGCTGGGAATCAACGGTCCCCTACTATCAGATCCTCAACCGTGAAGTCGGTCGCAGGCGAGGGGGCCTCCACTCGGCTCGTGTCCTGCTCCTCAGCGTGGATTTTCAGGAGATCGAGATCCTCCAACACGAAGGGCGGTGGGATGAACTGGGGGGGCTCCTGGCCGAAGAATCCCTCAGGCTGGAGAAGGCAGGGGCGGATTTTATTGTCCTCTGCACCAACACCATGCATCTGGTGGCGCCGGCGATCGAGGCCGCCATTTCCATTCCCCTCCTGCACATTGCCGACGCCACGGCTGAGAAGATTCAAACTTCCGGCTTCGACACGGTTGGTCTCCTAGGGACGCGGTTCACCATGGAAGAGACGTTCTATAAAGGGAGGCTGGAGGAACGTCACGGGCTCACCGTGCTCACTCCTGACTCTCTCGATCGAGACCTCATCCATCGGGTGATCTACGAAGAACTCGTTCTCGGAGAGATCCGGGAGGAGTCCCGGGCGGAGTTCCAGCGGATCACCGAGGGGCTGGCCGGGGGGGGAGCACAGGGTGTGGTCCTGGGATGCACCGAGATCGGCATGCTGATGAAACCGGGCACCACTTCGGTACCCCTCTTCGACACGGCCGTCATCCATGCGGAGGCCGCCGCGGCTCTTTCGTTGGAGGAGGAAGGCCATGCGAAGAATGACTCGAAAGACCGGGACTCAAAAGGATGACGACCGTGCGTCTGGTGTGCTGGCGGAAAGATGAGGGAGGGGTTTGACGAAGGGACCTGGAGGACCTGGGCTACCGGGTGGACCTGGATGTTTTGGACCCAGGGAGACTGCTGCGCCTGGTCAGAGAGTCTCCTCCGGATGCCGCCCTGAGGCGGGCCCTCGAATTTCCTCCGAAGGAACCAGTGGTTCCTGATTCTGCCTTGGCGGGCTATTCAGGGACTCCCCTGCCCAAGAAACTGGGAATCAAGGCTGGGAACAGGGTGCTCTTGGTTGGGGCACCCGAGGGGTTCCAGTCGACACTCGGTTCGGTTCCCGAAGGAGTGAAACTAGCGGCTCGTTTCAGCCCCTCGGTGGACCTGATCCTCTGGTTTGTGCGTTCGGAAAGGGCCCTGAAGAAGGGCATTGAGAAGTGGGCGGGAAGGGTCGGGAAGGGTGGAATCTGGATCCTGTGGGCCAAACAAAGCTCCGAGCTTTCAACCGACCTGAAGCAAAACACCGTTCGGCAGATTGGACTCAAGGCCGGCCTCGTGGACTATAAGGTCGCCGCGGTGGATCAAACCTGGTCAGGGCTGAAGTTTGCCGTCAGGAAGAAGAAATAGGGCATCCTATAGAACTGCGGTGGCGGCGGTTGGCGGGAACTTTTTCTTCATTGTGGCGTGTTTCCTAAGTGATCGGGGCGAATTCATCGTCCCAGGTTGAGGCCGGGAGCCACTTTATTTATCCTATCCGGTCACCGGTCGCTGAATACACGCAGGACCGTCACGAGGCGCGAACGAGCAGAACAGAACGACATGGCTAAACCAACTGGTGCAATCGTAATTATCTGGCGGGATCTGGCTCAGGAAGGATACACCTACGCGGAGATCGCAAGGAAATTCCCCGAGTTCACGGTCAATCAGATCAGGCATTACTGCCTTGGAAACACGGGCGCGAAACTTCCTGGCCCGATCCAAAAATCCGGACGCTGGCGAGGTCGGAACGTCTGGCTCCAGGGGGAGAAGTCCCCTCATGCCGGGATAACAAAGGAACATGCTCTCCGAGTCCTGGAAGATTGGGACTCCGACAGGGGTCGATGGAAGCACTCGGCGGCCTATTGGGCCCAGGAATTGGAAGTGTCACCATCCGCGATCCAGCAACTTCGGAGAGGTGACACCTGGAAACACCTGGACCACCCCAATCAACGGAGCAATAGGGAAGCCGGTTCGGATTGAGTCGCCTACCTCTTTTCGGCGGACAACCTCCCTCCGGGCTTCATGAGAGCCCGGAGGGATTTTCTTTTCGACCCAAAAAAGGGCTGGCGTCGACCCGGAAGTGGCCCAATCCTTCCTAGAGTCACCCCCAAGAACAACTGAGACAGGGAGGAGTATGATGCCCGATGCGATTCGGAGGGTGGACTATTTTAATACCACGATCCGGGACCAACCGGGTGAGAGCTACAAACTTCTGGCCCAGCTTGCCGACATGGGCTTGAACCTTGTGGCGTTCACCGCCATCCCCGTCGGCCCGAACCAGACCCAGCTGACTCTCTTCCCGGAGGATTCGGGGGCCATGGAAGTGGCTGCCCAAAGGGCCGGGATGGGAATGGACGGGCCACATCCGGCTTTCCTTGTGCAGGGGGACGACAAGCTGGGGGCTCTGGCGGAGATCCATGAGAAACTCTTCGACGCCAATGTGAACATCTACGCCTCCAGCGGCGTGACCGATGGCCGGGGCACATTCGGCTATCTCATTTATGTCCGTCCGGAGCACTACGGCAGAGCAGCCGCCGCCCTAGGGGTCTGACTCGGGTCGGGCCACCTGAACTTCCAGGGTCTTTTTTGGTAGTATGGAGCCTGTTGGCGGTGCGGTCCGCGGCCGCCCGGCTACGGCCAGGTCCGGTCAGGTTCCCATGTGAAACGGAGGTTGAAGGATGGAGGTCGCCACACTCGGCGGCGGGTGCTTCTGGTGTCTGGAGGCGGTGTTCTCGGACCTGAGAGGAGTCCTCGAGGTCAAATCCGGTTATGCGGGGGGCCAAACCCCGAACCCCAAGTATGACGAAGTCTGCGGGGGAACCACCGGACATGCCGAAGTGGTCCAGGTTCGGTTCGATCCCGAGATCATCGAGTTCAAAGAGATCCTCGAGGTGTTTTTCGCCACCCACGATCCGACCACGCTGAACCGGCAGGGTGCCGATGTCGGCACCCAATACCGATCCGTGGTCTTCCATCACTCGCCAGTTCAAAAGCAGGTGGCCGAAGGGCTGATCCGAGAACTGGAGGAGCAGAAGGTCTGGCCGGGCCCGATCGTTACCGAGGTGTCCGAAACGGGGCAGTTCTATGCCGCGGAGGCCTATCATGACGATTACTTCCGAAGGAACCCCGCTCAGCCGTACTGTCAGGCGGTCATCAACCCCAAGTTGGCCAAATTCAGGGCCCGATTCGCCGGCAAACTGAAGAGCGCCGGTTCAGGCGGCGCTGGTTGATGGAAAGCGAACGCTAGTGAGAGATACGGTCCAGCGGACGGATTTGCTCCGGAGAGGGCGCCGGCTGGAGTACTTGACGCTGGGGTGGAACCTGGTCGAGGCGGTGATTGCCATCGGGAGCGGCTTGGCCGCCAGGTCCACCGCCCTGGTCGGGTTCGGGATCGATTCCCTCATCGAGAGCACTTCCGGGGCCGTTCTCCTTTGGCGCCTTTTCGGAGATGAGAAGAGCGACCTGAGGGAGGAACGAGCTCTCATGTTGGTGGGCCTCTCCTTCCTAGCCCTCGCCGCATGGGTGGGATGGGAGGCGGTGTCCACCCTTTTGAGCCGGGCGGGACCGGACGAGAGCCTGGTTGGAATCGTCCTTGCCGCGGTCTCGGTGGTTGTCATGCCCATCTTGGCCAGGGCGAAGAGGACCGTCGCGTCGGGGCTGGGAAGCCGAGCATTGGAGGCCGATTCCCGCCAGACCGACCTCTGCGCTTACCTGTCCGCCATCCTCCTCGTCGGCCTTGGCCTGAACGCCCTCTTCGGATGGTGGTGGGCCGATCCGGCGGCGGCCCTCGTCATGGTGCCCATCATTGCCAGGGAGGGCATGCAAGCACTGAGGGGTGAGGAGTGCGATGACTGTCACCTGGATCTGTCGGAGGCCGTGCCTGGCTCCCCGGTCGACGATTGATGGGCCGCCGCTGTTAGTACGCGGGACTGGAAATCCGCGACTGCCCGTGGAAGTTTGTGGTCAACCTTCTACCCCTCCATGACAGGGAGACTCGGGCCATGCCGAATGCTTCGATTTCAGGGGGCCATCCAGCCCTCACCGACGAACAGACGGGACTTCCGAATCGGCTCCACTTCGACACTGTGCTCGGGACCCTGTTCGCAACCGCCCAGAGGGGACTGCCTCTTTCCCTCATCATGCTGGAGATCGACAGCGCCGGTGAATGGCTGGCCAGGACGGACTCACCGGAGGTCAACAGGGTTATGAAGTCCATAGGGCAAACGCTGGTTCCCGTCATCAGGCAGATGGATCTTCTCGCTCGAGCCGACGAAGGCTGTTTCGCCGCTTGTCTCATCGACTGCAACATGGCCGGGGCAGTCCTCGTGGCAGACCGGTTCGACGCCTTGCTGGACTCGATTCGCAGTTCCTCCGAGCTCGGATTCAGTATCGGAGGGGCGACGTTCGATCCCGACATGGCTAGCCCGTCGGACCTGTTTGGGGCTGCGGAGGAATCCCTCCGTGCGGCTCAAAGCAGGGGCGGGAACCAGATGGAGTTTCGAAGATAACGCACCATCCTAGGAGGCCGTAACGTGGCAAGTAAGGGACATTTTTCAACCAGGACTTTCGCCTTTTTGAGGGATCTGGCGAAGAACAACAACCGCGAATGGTTCCAGGATAACAAGGCTCGCTATGAGAAGGACCTGAAGGAACCTGCTCTCCAGTTCATTCAAGACTTCTCTTCCCCCCTCGCGAAGATCAGCCCCCATTTTCGCGCCGACCCGCGGGCGAGCGGCGGCTCACTCTTCCGCATTCACCGGGATGTTCGCTTCTCGAAGGACAAAAGCCCCTACAAGACCTACACCGGGATCCAGTTTCGTCATGAGCGCAGAAAGGATGCCCATGCCCCCGGATTCTACCTGCACCTGGAGCCCGGAAACTGCTTCGTCGGGTTGGGGATCTGGCGTCCAGACGGCAAGACAGTGAAGAGGATTCGGGAGCACCTGGTGGAAAACCCCAAAGGTTGGAAGAAAGCCGTATCCGGAGTTGGCTTCAAAAAGCGCCTTCAGCTCACGGGCGACCGGTTGGTTCGGCACCCTCGGGGTTTTGACCCAGACCATCCCCTGATCGAAGACCTGATGTGGAAGGACTACATCGCCCATGCGAAGCTCAGCCAGAAGAGCGTCATCGATTCAGGGTTCCTAAAGGAATACGCGGCCTACTGCCGGGCGGGGCGCCCGCTGATGGCCTTCTTCTGCGAGGCCCTCGGGTTTTCCATCTGAGGGCCATCAGCTACCAAGGAGTCTCCTGATGGAGATTGGCCAGGCCTTCATTGATCGGTCCGGTGATTACCTGAAGGGGGATTATCTCCCGAAGATCCGCCATGCCATCGAGGGGCTACCACCGGAGGACATCTGGTGGCGCCCCAACCCGACCTGCAACAGCATCGGGAACCTTGTCTTGCACCTGGCGGGAAACATCGGGCAGTGGGTCGTCAGCGGGATCGGGGGCTCGGAGGACGTTCGGAACCGGGACGGGGAGTTTCAAGCCGACGGTGGGTATTCGGCATCGGAGCTTCTCGATCATCTCGAGGAAGCGGTGGAAGCTGTAGGGGGCGTCCTTTCCCGGCTGTCTCCAGGGGAATTGGCGGAGTCCCGGGTCATCCAGGGGATGGACGTGAAGGTCTTGGACGCCCTCTACCACGTCGTCGAGCACTTCTCCACGCACACAGGTCAGATCATCTATCTAACCAAGCTCAGGACCGGGAAGGATCTGGGGTTTTGGGAGATCAAGGACGGGAAAGCCATTCCAAGGTGGTAGTACTCGCCTTTCTTCTTTTTTCCTTGCTGGCTGGCGCCGCCGGCTGTGAGGGCACCAATTCCCTCGCCCCCCTGCCCGAGGATCGGCGCTGGATGGACGTACCCTATGCCTCTGTGTCGTCGGCCCAGCGTTTGGACCTCTTCCTGCCCTCGGCGGGAGAAGGCCCCTTTCCCCTGATCATCTGGATCCACGGCGGGGGATGGAGAAGCGGAGACAAGCGGTTCGGTGGTAATGCGTTCCAGCTCAGGGCCCTGTCCGAAGGATACGCCGTGGCGAGCTTGAACTACCGGCTCAGTGGTGAAGCCAGCCACCCCGCGCAAATCCACGATGTGAAGACCGCGATTCGGTGGCTGAGGGAACACCGGAAGGACCATAGGCTCAAGACCAAGAGAGTAGGGGTTTGGGGAAGTTCGGCTGGAGGGCACTTGGTGTCCCTCCTGGGGACGTCGGGTGGGGTTGCATCCC
The DNA here is from genome assembly GCA_013043565.1 of Gemmatimonadota bacterium. Lineage (GTDB taxonomy): Bacteria > Gemmatimonadota > Gemmatimonadetes > Longimicrobiales > Gaopeijiaceae > JABDNZ01. Next base: position 12,798 of record JABDNZ010000200.1, read on the forward strand.
TGGAGGGCTCGGACCTGGGTGTGGAGGGTCGGTCGAGCCGTGTCCAGGCGGTAGTGGATTGGTACGGGCCGACTGATCTGAACCGAGCGTTCGACGATCTGGCCGCCCAAGGGTGCCCGACCGGTGGGGCCGCCGGGGCCGGGAGCACCATCGGTCTGTTCCTGGGGGCGTCACCCCAGGAA